>JAHOYU010000188.1 GCA_019038625.1 Candidatus Latescibacterota bacterium
CTCCTTGTGATATCTCGATCCCACCGATGGCATAGGCCTCACCGATATCTCCTGTAACAAGGATCCGGCTCCTATTGTCGAGCTCGACCGTACCGCCGTTAATTGCATATGTACCTTCCATCCAATCGAGGAAATCCCCAAGTGTAGTAGTCGCATCGACTATCTCGGTCCTGTCTCCCAGATCAGTGCCCCCTATTATCCCGTCAAGTTCCAAGTCCCCCTCATCGATCGGGAGTCGAACATTGTTCACATAGATTTCAGTCAGAAGATCATCCTCTGATGCAAGCGCCCTCAATGGAATATTCGTAGTGCCGATTTCGCCCGCATCGACATCAAAGTTTGACAGAAAATTCTCGTTGAACTGGTAGCTGCTGGCAACGGAGATATTAAGAACTTCTATATTCATGGCGCCGGCCGCGATATCTATCGTCCCATCAGCATTGAGATTCACACCCGCAGAGGCGTCTTGCTGCTGCAGGACCGACTGGATCATTGTGACCAGATCGTTTAACGAAGTCGTCTCCGTCACGCTGAGTGTGTTATTTACTGCTGTCCCGCCGACAGTCGCAGAGATATTGATCTGGTCTCCAAGAGTAAGTCCGATATAGTCATCGGCCCCGGTATACAGATCGAGAAGTATGTCCCCTCCAGTAGCAGCGGACATGAACATATCCGCTGTCCTCAATATCGTTCCCTGTGCCTGGATCGTACCGGGAAGGTTCCCCGTGATCTCTATCTCGCTCGTGGCCCTGGCAGGCACGATCAACGAAGTCGGGATCATGATATCTTCTACACCCTGTCCCTGCTGGATATTCCCGTAATTGTCCGCGATGATCCCCTGGAGCTTATACCCGTTCCCGGGATTCACCATGTAACCTGCCCCATCCATGCTGAAGTTACCACCCCTCGTGTAAAACTGGTTAAAACCATCACTCAGCACGAAGAACCCCTCACCCTCGATGGCAAGGTCTGTCATGATCCCCGTTATCTGCATGTTACCCTGCGAAAAATTTGTATCTATACTGCCGACCGATGATCCCAGCCCGATCTGCTGCGGGTTTGTTCCACCGGTGCCTTCGGATGGCCTCGACGCACCCCTGATAGTCTGGGTGAGCATCTCCCTGAAAGTCACCCTGCTCGCCTTGAATCCCAATGTGTTGATATTGGCGATGTTGTTACCGATTACATCGAGTTTAAGCTGGTGGTTCGCCAGTCCCGTTACTCCCGCGAATAGTGATCTCAGCATCTCCGGTTCTCCTTCCACGCGGCCTTCCAGGCCGTACCCGCTATCCTGTTATTCCGAAATCTCGATTATCTGGGCGAGGTTGTACTCACGCCCCGCCACTGTCAGATAAGCGTTGCCGTCTATGAATCTCAGGGAAGTCACCCTCCCGGTAATAAACGAGGAGATCTCCCCGGCCGAGCCGTCGTCTCCCTCGAACTTCACACTCACGTAGTATTCTCCGTCCCCGACATCATTTCCCTCGAAATCCTCCTGATCCCATTCGATCTCGACATACCCGACTTCGTCGGCCCTGGCGGTCAATACCCTTATCTCCTCCCCGGTCGAGTCTGTTATCGTAACGACCGCATTTCCGGCTGTCGGAGCATAGAATCCACAAGCGCCTGCCCTGCCATCGTTCACCTGGATCAAGTCTCCCTGAATGGTCACTTCCCTGCCAATCAGGGTGGTAGAGAACGCATTGTTCATAGACTGGGTAAGCATCACACTCGAATCTATGCCATTGCTGATGTTCTCAAGCTGTTCGAGAGAACTGAACTGTGTCATCTGGCCTATGAATTCGGTGTTATCCATCGGTTCCATAGGATTCTGATGACTCATCTGGGCGACCAGGAGCTGAAGAAAATCGTCCTTCCCCATGGCCCCCTGATCGGTAAAGGCCGACCGACCGGCCGACTGTGTATTCACTCCGTTTATATCCAAGATCTTCCTCCTCAGACCAACAGGTCGATCCCGCCTGAATCGTTCCTGACCGTTTCCGCGTGCCTGCCGACTATAACCGGTTTGTCGAGTGCGGTTTCTCCGACGGACATATCATCGTCGGACATGTTCCATTCCGAATGTTTATCAGTATCGTTGACCGAAACGTCAAGTTTCTCGAGAACGAATCCTTCGTTCATGATCGCATCGGCAAGCCTGCCCGTACCGCCATCGACAGCGCCCTTGATAGCGACCGATTCGACGAGGATCGAAGCCCTTACCTTCTTTCCCCTGACCTCGACCCGGATCTTCATCTCACCGAGTTCGGGTGGGGACAGAAACATCTTTATCTCCTGAACGCCGTTCCGTGAGACAACGTTTCCTATCTGCTCTATCAATCCATCCCTGGCCGTATCCATTATCTGTGCCTTCTGGATACTGTCGACCCTCTTCACATTCGCGACACTCTTCACTGCCTCGGCCTGATGGCTAACAGCGGCAATCTCATTAACAGTCTCGCGCGATTCTGTCCGCGATGCCCTGAACTCGTCAACGCCAGATCTTCCCACCAGCTCGAGGAATTCATCTTTCAAAGTCCATGGTGACTCTGGCATCGAGCTGCCACTTTCACCGGGCCCCGACGTAGCGGATACCTGTTCAGGCATCTCATCACGGGCTACACTTGAATGGATCGCCCTGACTGATTCTCTTTCAACTTTCAGCCTGAAGTCCTCCATCTCCCTCATTGATTGTCCGGATAGAGGTATCGAAGCTGCTGAGTTTAAATTCTCGATCAGTTTCCCGGTCAGAGCTTCCCCACTCATATCTTTCCCGTTTATTGCACCTTCGGGCTTTCTGATCTCCCTGACTTCCCGGTGTACACTCGGCAGAACGTCTATTTCGAAATCATCAGATTTCATTTCCAGCGTGGCCCCCGTGGTATCAGGATTCGTCAAGGTCGCTGCCGGCATACCTCTTTCCTTAAGGAACTCTGCCCCGGTCATTCCCTGCTCCCTGATCGCGACACCCTTCGCCCGACCTATCCCTCTGTGAACGGTACCACCGCTGACATTCTCATCTGGTTTGTGCCCTGTTTTGTGTCCCGGTTTGTTCTCAGTTTTGACTCTTTCGGGTATCCTCTGATCATCATCCTTCACTACTGAAGGATCCAGTGTGTCTGAGACAGCGATTCCACCGGGCATCTTCATGTCGTCATTCAGCAGTCTTGCGAGAAGTTCAGAAGGATCAGTCCCGGCAATGAGGTTTCTGTCCATTTCCTCTATCAGGCCATCGATATGATTCCCCATACTGGTATCACCCGGTTCTTCTACTGACAGGGCCTTCTCTTCTATCGCAACAGGAATCATCGTGGAAGATCCATCCGGCTTGCGGGGCGATGTGTCTATGCCGAAAAGAGGCACTTCACCTGTCATCCCTTTCGGAGGATCGATCTCCATCCCGGCAGGGACAAGAAGGTCCATGAATCCGGCCGCGGCAAATAGTCCCGATTTTTGTGAGACTTTTGACCCCGAACGAAATAGACCTCCCCCGTTATCGAGAGTCTTTCCTGTTATTCTGCTTCCCTGTCCTGCTACGTTCATATCGTTGGACGCTTTCCTATTCTGCGGCTGATCTCAGCCGACACGGCGGGAGGAAGAGCAGCCATGAGCTTGGCGGCTTTCTTCTCTTTCATCGCCGTTATGATCTTTACAAGAAGATCCATCTTTATCGAGGCCGCGATCGGAGCCGCCTTGCCCGGTTTCATCGAATCATAAAGCTTTGCGAGTCTGGTGATCTTCTCCTGATATTCCTTGTCGATCTCACCCGACATCTCCGACATCCTTCTCAGGTAATCCTCGAGTTCCAGTCTCATATCCGAAATGATCTTCTTCTCCATCTCAAGATCATTCTTGATGCTGAGCATCTCCACCTTGTTCCTCTCGAGATTTATCTTCTGGGTCTCTATCGCCTGAAGTTGAACGAGATTGATCGTGGTCTGATCTACTGGGACTACCGCTTCCATTTCCAGTTCACTCTCAGGCCCGAATCTCATGAATCCCATCGAGTAGAGAGCTCCCATCGATATGAGAATAAAACTGAGAGCCGATACCGCGATTACATCTTTCATCCTGGTTCCTGTCCCTCTATTTTCGGTTTCGATATTACTATTGCCGAGAGAGCATCAGCGCAAGTGATATGCCACGCGACCTCCCTCACCGACAAGGCTGGATCGGTGTACCAAACAGGTTGAAATAAAAAAGGTTAAAGTATTATGGGAAAGGTGACGACAGACAGGGGGGTGGTTATTATACGGATTCGGGGAAAATTTTACCCCCGTGTGCGGACCATATTTTCCGCCTCCGGGTCAGGATCCAATACACGAAGAGAATGCGGGGGGCAGCCCCGAAAACTTCATCTGTTCTTGTTTTGATAGGCATGCACGAGTGCCAGGTCGTCCGCGACCCTGCTCCTCACTACTTCAAGATGTTTCATGAGATCTGATTCGCTCGAAGAGACTACTTTTTCCCATATCTTGTGCGTGATCGAATCGTTGACGACCGATTCCCTGCGCCCATGCTCATCCCTTATCGCGGTGAGAACCGAAGATTTCTGAAGAGTGATCCTTCTGTCGAAGTGGTCCTTCCCCCCTCTGAACCTTTTCATCTCCTCAATATTCAGACGTTCTCCCTCCTGAGGAATACTTTCGAGGAAAAACTCATTTTTTTTCAAGTATAGGGATTCCAGGATGTTCTCCTCCATATTCCTCCTGGAAGAGGCTTTCTGTAGTTCGACGACGCTTAGAAGTTTCTTCTGTTCGAAGTATCTTGCGATCTTACGGAGTTTCCTTACGCGATTCTTCATCCATTCATACTCCGTCGACTATCCCGGCGAGGGATGATTCTGTTTCCGCGAATGATATGGATTCCGATATTTCCTGCCTGAAGAACTGACGAAGCTGATCGTTCATCTCTATCGCAGTATCTATCGATGGATTACTGCCTGTCACATACGCTCCGATATTAATAAGGTCCTCCGCCTCCCGATAATCCGCCAGCCATTTCATCACCTTGTCGCGTCTTTCCTTCTGCTGTGGTGAAAGAAATACAGGAGCCAGCCTTGAGATACTCTGTAACACATCGATTGCTGGATACTGATTCATGTTGGCGAGTCTTCTTGAAAGAACGACATGGCCGTCAAGGATAGCCCGGATCGCGTCTGTCAACGGATCGGCACTTATATCGTCTCCCTCGACCAGGACCGTGTAAAAACCGGTTATGCTGCCTGTGGTGCCACTCCCCGCTCTTTCAAGCAGGGCCGGCAACTTGGCAAAGACAGACGGCGTGTATCCGCGCGAAGTCGGAGGTTCCCCTACCGCCAGACCGATCTCCCTCTGAGCCATCGCATAGCGTGTGACCGAATCCATCATGAACATGACATTCTGTCCACGATCACGAAAATATTCGGCTATCGCCATGGCTGTCTCCGCACCCTTCACCCTCATAACAGGACTTCTGTCCGAAGTCACAGCGACGATGACAGACCTGCTGAGGCCTTCAGGACCAAGAATATTATCGATGAACTCCCTTACTTCACGGCCTCTCTCACCGATCATCGCTATCACATTGACATCGCTGATTGCATTTCTGCATATCATACCAAGAAGGACGCTTTTTCCCACACCACTTCCGGAAAAGATCCCCATTCTCTGCCCCATGCCACACGGCAGGACAGAATCTATAGCCTTTATGCCGGTTTCCATCATCGTCGATATCGGTCTTCTATCAAGCGGCGATGGCGCATTGTTATCAAGTCGCCTCCATTCACCGGTACGAATCTCACCGAGATTGTCGATCGGTTCTCCCATAGCTCCGATGACCCTGCCGAGCAATGCGTCACCAACAGGCACACTCATGGGCTTGCCAGCGGGAAAGACCATACTCCCCTCTCCGATACCCGTTGCGTGACTGAACGGCATCACAAGGACACGGTCGTCACGGAATCCTACGACTTCCGCTATTACCTCACCTTCGCTTCTGCCTGTTTCGATTCGACATATGTCGCCGACTGAAGCATTTATCCCCTCGACTTCAGCGACGAGTCCGATCATTCCGACCAGCCTGCCACTCCGGAAAACGGGATCAGTATTATCCAGTGTTGTCTGGAGTCGAGCCAACCCGCTCGTCATCAGATTTCCCATGTTCATTCTCCATTGCCTCGACCAGCTTTTCAAGCTGGCCGTCAATAGTCGCGTGAAGAGCTCCCTTGTCCGTTTCCATCACACAGCCCCCACTCCCGATCGATCCGTCCGGGATCATCCGCACTTCGGCAAGCCTCTCGGCCAGATCTTGATCAATCGACATTATCTTCTCCAGGACCCCCACGTCGTCCGGATTGAGCCTGATTCGCAGGGGAAGAGCTCTGTCGAGTTCCTTCACACAGGATCTGACCTGTTCCTCAAGACATCGCAGAACGTCGTTGGAAAGTTCGAATTTCAATATCTTCTCCGTCATACCCTTCACCAGCCCGATCAATTCCTCCTCCAGTTCGAAAGAGAGTGTTTTTCCGGCTTCATCAGCACTTACAGCAAGTATGTACGTCTGTCTTACAGCTTTTTCCTTCCAGTAGTTCGCTTCATCAAGGCCTTTCTGCATCCCTCTCACATACGCGATCTGGATATTTCTCTTGAATTGCTCTTCCTTCCGGCGGGCCCTCTCCTGTCCCTCCAAAGTGTAGGAGAAATCTTCAGGGTCTCCCATTCCGGGGAGCAGCTCGAAGCTGTCTGCCCGTCCTGCCTGAACGGTTGAAGTATGACTTTGTTCCAGGGTCACTGTCGGTCCTTCCCTATTCCACTATCACCGATGTAGATCCGCCTCTGCCGGCGATTACTATACGTCCCTCGCCCTCGAGACGTCTTACTACATCAGATATTCTCTGTTGCATGGCTTCGACCTCTACCAGCCTCATCGGACCAAGATACTCGACTTCCTCTCTCAATCCCTCGGCTGCTCGTTTGGACATATTCGAATAGATCATTTCCTTTATCTTGTCCGTAGCGGCTTTCAACGCGATAGCCAGTTCCTTGCTCTCGACCTCCTTCAGGACCTCCTGTACGCTCCTGTTGTCGAGCAACTCGATATCCTTGAACACAAACATCTTGTTCTTTATCTCCTGGGCCACCTCCGGATCAATGTCCTCTACTCCCTCCAGAATCTCCATCCAAAGTTCAGAATCGATCTCGTTTAAAGCGTCGGCGACAGATTTGGTACCACCGACCGTGCCTCTTGTAGTCTCAAATTCGCTGGAAATATGTTTTTCAAGGACTTCCTCGATAGACTTGAGTACTTCCGGATTCGGTTTGTCCATAGTGGCAATCCGAAAAGCGATATCGGACTGGATATCTTCAGGCAACTTCGAGAGGACCTGGCCTGACAGCGCTGGATCGAGGTTGGCCAGAACCAGTGATATGGTCTGTCGATGTTCGTTCTTCAGGAAGTTCGCGATAGTCAGAGGCTCCACTTTCCTTAGCATCTCGAAGGAGGACCCATCTCCGAGACCCATCACCCGGTTCAGCATCCTTTCTGTTTTTGTGTCTCCGAGTGCCTTTCTGAGAACATTCTCGGCAAAGTTAAATCCACCCTGGGAAATGTAACCCTGAAGCCTCATAGTCTCATAGAATTGTTCCAGTACACCCTGTTTTTCTTCCGCCTTTACTGTCCCGGTCTTCGTGATCTCCGCGCTCAGGACTTCGATCTCCTTGTCCGGCAGTTTTTTGAATACTTTGCTCGAAACATCCTCTCCCAGAGAGATCATAAGTATGGCGGCCTTCCTTACACCACCTGTATTCTCGATCGACTTGGCATTCGCTTGCATACTCATCGTTCCGATTATCCCTTTCTAGTCTTCGGCCATCCATGTCTGAACCAGTTTCGCTACCTGATCCGGATCGTTTCGTGAAATTTCCCTCGTTCTCTCCTCAAGAGAGAGTTCATTAGAGAGGGGTGCAATGTTGGCTCCCGAAGCTCCGCCTGATCCTCTCAGGACATTCGCCGGTGAAAAGGCCCGGAATCCCCCCCCCCCGGCAAACATACTTCCGACATGTTTCCGGAAAAGAAGGAACAACAGGACGAGGATCGCGATCGTCACGACCTTCCCTATTATCCCGGGTAGCCATTCCATGATCGGAGTATCAAGAGAGGTATCGAGTAGATCGAGGCTTTGAAACTGGAAATTGACTACATTGATCACATCGTTCCTGCCTGGATCGAACCCGACCGCGTTCTTTATGATCCCTTCCAGCTCTGTCAATTCCTGACCAGTCAGCGGCTTGTACTGACGAGTACCATCCTCAGCCGTCTCATAATGGCCATCCAGAGAAGCGGCGATCGTCAATTGCTTGATACCGCCACCACCCTCGACTATCGTCTCGATCGTCCTGTTTATATCGTAATTCGTCTGCACGCTTTCGCTGTTCGAGCCTTCCTGGGTATTGCTCTCCTCAGAGGTCACTTCGCTCCTCACAACGGACTGTGGATCGAAGACTTCACGTGTCGTCTCCACCGCCCTGAAATCCACGTCAGCGTTGACCTGAACGACGGCACGCCCAGCGCCAAGTACGGCCTCAAGCATCTGTTGAGCCTTCCCTGACAGGTATTGCTCAAGTGTACGCTGGATCTCGATCTGCGCGTTGAGCAGACCGACTCCTTCATCACCGGAATTGCTTGTAAGAGGTCTTCCTGTCTGGTCGATGATGGAGACCTTTCCCGTCTCGAGACCTTCGACACTATTGGATATAATATTGGTTATCCCGACGATCTGGTCCTTGCTGAGTACCTGTCCTCTCTTGAGCTTTACGATAACAGACGCGGTCGCTTCCTGGCCCTGCCCCTTGAATATGGATTGCTTGGGAAATACCAGATGGACACGGGCCTTCTCGACCACGGTAAGCCCGCTGATAGTCCGTGCCAATTCACCTTCCATCGCTCTCTTGTAATTGACGTTCTGTACGAAATCGGTGACGCTGAAATCCTGATCATCGAAGATCTTGTATGTAGTCTGTCCACCCTGCATGACACCGGAAGAAGCCAGGTTCACTCTGAGTTCGGCTACCCTTTCTGATGTGACAAGGACCGTGGTGCCTCCCCTTGTCACCTTGTACTCGACTCCAAGCTGTTCGAGTTCCTGTGTCACTTCTCCCGCACTCGACATGTCGAGGTCTGAGAACAGTACCGAGTAACTCGGTTTCCTTAACCAGGCTGTAAAGACTATCAGACTGATTATCACTGCAAGTATTATCCCCGAGAGTACGATCTTCTGGCTGAAGCTGAAGCTGTCCCATGCTCCCTGGAATCTTCCCAGTGTCTCATCCATTCCTGCCAAAACGTTCCCCCTGACCATTTTCTACGTTATCTTTACCATCCCCGTACAGAATACGGGCTGGAACTACATCCTCATCTGCATCAATTCACGATATGCTTCCATGATCTTGTTTCTCACTTCGAGCATCAGGTCGAAGGCAAGTCTGGCTTCCTCAGCCGCCAGCATGACATTATGCGCCTCTACCGGCTGGCCGCCGACAGCCGCGCTGACCACGCTCGAAGCCTTCGACTGTAATGTATCGGTATCGCTTATCATCTTGCTCAGCATCTCCCCGAACCCGGTCTTGCCCGGTGTTTTTTCGGAGCCGTAAGCCTGGCGTATGACTGCGGCCGATACAGGTCTGATCTTCATCTTTTCTTACCTTTCCGGTTCCTATATCTCGATCGCTTTGAGGAACATGTCCTTGGCCGCCTGGATAGCGGTCACATTCGCCTCGTATGCCCTTGTCGCGGTGATCATATCGACCATCTCGTCTATTACGTTTACATTTGGCATAGTCACTACACCATCGGTGTTAGCATCTGGATGGCCTGGATCGTATTTGAGCGTATAGGGCGTGTTCTCGTCTTCCACTATCCTGCCTTCCGGCCTGTAATACATCGATCTTCCGGTAGAAGAGATATCGATCCGGCTGGACTGGTCGAGCAACGATTCGAAAGGACCATTGATGCCCCGAGAGGAGATGCCTTTCTCCTTCACCGGAGTGATCGATACTGTCTTTCTCTTGTATGGCCCTCCATCCCTGGTTCTTGTCGTCTCGATATTCGCCAGGTTCTCCGCTATGACATCCAGCTTCATCCTCTGTACTGACAGTCCCGAAGCGCTGATGTTCATCGTCCTGAACAACCCTGTACCCTGCATCTCAATCTCCTCCTTACAGACAGATCAACTACCTGATCTTTCCGGATATCGCTGATTTCAGGACATCAAACTTCCCTCTGGTCAGTTTGGCGACCAAACTGTATGTAAGGGATGTCTTTGCCAGATCTGTCATCTCTTTTTCCATATCTACATCGTTTATTCCGTTAAAATATCCCGATCCTGTCTCTTTTATCTCGATGGGAGAATTCCCGGTGGTCCTGAGGGGAATACTACCGGGAGGCTGTCTCACTTCAAACAGTTTGAGCCTGTTTTTACTCGCCTTCCTCAGATTGTCCTCGAACGTGACGTGTCTCGAACTGTATCCGGGAGTGTTCACGTTCGCTACATTCTCCGCGGTGATCCGTAACCGAAGTGAATACGCGTCCAGTGCGCTCCCGAGTTTCCTGATCCCTACCCTGGGAAGTATATACTTGCCTATCATCATTACTCTCCCGCATTGACTGTAGAATATCTGCCCAGTGCGTAACCGGCAGCAGCTCCTGATACTTTCTTGTTACTGAATCTGCGGCTCGACGAACTGAAAAGGATCTCGTTCTCCCTTTCGAGTGACAGGAGTCGTTCGACTATCCCTGACAATTCCGAAACAAGTCTTTCGACCTGCCCGGGGTGCCATCTGCCATGCAGATATTCTCTCTTTTCCTGCTCTATCGTTTTCTCTATGGAATCAATCTCATCCATTATCATGTTTTTCCGTCTCAGGATAGCTATGACATCCTGCATCGATCGGCCGCTCTCCAGAGCTCCCTTCAGCTCGACGGACAGCTCAAGGATCCGCAGATAGCAGTCCTTTTCTTTCTGATAACAATGAATCAATCTGTCATCTTTTGACATCAGCCAGCGTCTCCCTGTAATCCACAATGAATTCCTTCCAGAAACAGGCTCCCGGGCCACCCGGGGTACTATCGCATATACGAGAATATTCGCTCGCCGCCTGTTCGTGGTCTTTCTTCAGCATAAGCATCATCGGGTTCCATACCTTCACTCTCTCGACAAGCCTCTCACACCCATACAAACCGATCTCGGTGATGATTTCCGCAGCCAGAGAAAATCTCTTTGACATGACCGCCGAAGTGAAGCACAACTCCACAACAGCCATCGCCTGTTCAGGAGAGTTCTCATCCATGTCGAATTTCCTGATCAGGGCATCTATCCGCGAGTATGCTTCGTCGGCCCTGTCCAGCGCGATCAGAAGTCTCGTCTCGAAGATCCCAGCATCGAATTCCGGGAAAAACCTTCTGATCCTCATAAACCTTGTATACAGCCATTGGACATCGACGTCTGACAGGTACAGATACACCATCGCGTCCAGGAGTTCAGGAGCGAGCGCTGTTTTGATCGACGAATCCCAGAGTTCCACATTACCGAGGAGATAAAGAATAAGATCCATGTCGGCAAGCTGTACTCCCGTACGGAGAAGACCTCTGTAATTCTCCATCCGGAACAATCCACCCTCGTCATTTCTCCTGAGGATCTTCCACCAGAGTGAAGCCTCCTCATACATCCCTATCTCCGTATAGCTTTCAGCTATCTGCCAGATCCTCTCATCACCCTTGAACCCGCTGATCGTATCGAGCGGCATAAACAGATTCAGGAGAGAATCAAGCCTGCCACTTTGATATTCGAAGCGGTCCAATATCCTCCATGCTTTCTCCTCGGTCATCTCGCCTTCGAAATACCAGTCGGAAGCCCTTGTGATGACTTCCGCAATGGACCCGTCTGAGGCCTGCTGCTGATTCCCCGATACAGGGGAAGCTGCGGCAAGCACGGCAAGCATGATCAATATTTCAAAACTCTTTCTCAAATCGTTCCTTTCACTGTCTTTCACAGGGATGTCACCGCAATGAGCATGCCATGCGTGAACTGCCGTCTTGACCAGGAATTTACTTCCCACAGAGGGAAAAATCGCCTTTCCCGCTGAAACTTCCTTTTTATTCGGGGTGTTGGGAGCTCGTCCAAAGGAGGTGATATGGAAAAACCGACCTATATCAATATTGACGAAAGCCGATTATAAAACCGGTGCACATTCTTCATCCAGCATGGATCGATAATCATTCATCTGACCGGAATAGAAGCGGTGATCCGAAAAGGGAGTGGACTGTCCCGTCATGCAAAGAAACACGATAACAGCCTGGTTCTTATATGTTCATGGAAAAATATACAGAGATCGAGACCTTGTCACCGGTCCATTATCTGCTTCAGATGAGCTGCAAGCCGACTGGCGATACTTTCCCTGACTTCATCGGAATCGTAGTATCCATCAGCCAGACGCTGCTTCACTTCTGCCACCCGGTCGGCCCTGACATCACCGGTCTTTTCAGCTTCTATGCGAGCTCTGGAAACAAGGCGGCTGGTCTCGGAGACCTCACTGGCCTCTTTCGTGGAACTACCGGTACCCTGACCCGGTCCCGTTCTGGCAGCGGATTCCCTGTTCTTCTCCGCGTCCCTGCTGGCGGACGGGTCGTTTACCTTGCCTTGTCTTATGTTGTTTATCTTCATCTTAAGCATCTCCCTTTATCAGGGTAGCCTTTCTGTATCCGCCGAGTCAACATCAATCCTATACCCTTGAGTATTTTCTCTGGACCTCATCGGTCTTTTTGTTGTCCTCGATCTTTCTACTGAACTCGGACCTCATCACCTTGAGTCTGGCCCTGACGATCGCGTCCCGTGATCGTAGAGAACCAAGAAGCTCTAATAACCTGTACCTTTCGATCCCCGCCCCCGAAAGCTCTGTTATCGAGGCGGAACGATCTTCCAGAAGACAGGACAGCAAATTCAGGTCCAGATTGCCAGCATGCAATTCGACCTCATCTGTCTTCTTCTCGATCTCCTCTATCAACTTATTTATGTATACCAGGTTATCTTTCACCAGAATTGTTCCTTTCCTTTTCCTTCAATCCGGCCCATCCATTACGAAGACTTTTGGCGACCGGGATGATCTGTTCTATCCGGTCGGCAGATTTTTCCATATCGGCTGTTATGATCTCCCTGTATATATGGAAGCATAAGGACCTTGTATTTGTCGATATCTCACTCCCATCATCGATCGTGGAATGAAGCAGATGATGAGCTATATCCCTGGCTCGGATGCAAGGTTCATGCGCGTTCTCCTCCTTGAGCAATTTTTCCCTGGCGATGCCCAGAAATCTCAATAGCCCGTCGTAGAGCATAGTCAGCAATGTCAGCTGATCAGCGCTCTCGATACTGGTCTTTGTGTATCTGTTGACCGCATCGACCGGGGCCTCCATCCGCCTTTCCAGAGTAATGACCATCTAAACGCCTTTCTTCATTGGTCTATCATTTCTTCTGCCAGTAATTCGTGAGTCCCTGGAGCTGGGAGATCATACTGGTGAGATAATTCTCCTGCGCCTGGAACTGGGCTATTGCCGTTTCGAGCTGGACGAACTGGTTGAACAGTCGACGCTCTTTCTTTTCGATCCTGGCGCTTATATGATCCATCTCGCCTTCCATCGTCTCGTTTATAGTCTCTATAGCATTCTTTTTTGCGGAAATAGCTCCGGTTTCAAGTTCGACAAGGTCGTTGATATACTCGGTGACCCTTGTTGCGACGCCTTTCGTCACTTTGACCGTCCCCTGGCTTCCACCCTGGATGGCAAGCTGATCGGCAGTTATCGTCACGAGAACCTGTAATCCAGCCGTATATTCATTGTCGATATCCCCGGCAAGGTACCTGCCGGCGCCAGTCGCTTCTTCTCCGTTTATCGTGCCGGCGACATTGGTGCCTCTCGCTAGTACTCCCGCAGTGACTCCGATCGATGAATAGATAGAATTTTCCTCAACGGCACTGAACTCGATGCCCGATCCCGATCCATACTGAAGTGATGTGAATTCGAAATGCCCGTTTCCACCTCCATCATCCATATATTCTACGGATATCGTCGATCCTCTCAGATCATCGTCATTGTTGATCGCGTCCTCTATGGCAGCAGCAAGCTGTCCACCCGATGTATAGCTTCCGGACGCTATTGAAAGTACGGTAGATTCTCTGTCATCAAGAGTAATCCTGAAACTGTCATTCGAAGAATCTATGACCAGCGGAGACAACTCGGATGGGTCCACTATCGATTCAGCCGTCAACATGGCTTTCGATGCCGCTGCGGTGATATTAATCTCATATCCATCCTCATCGAACAGGTAGCTCGACTGCGTTTTGGAAGAGGCGACGAGGAACTGGACATCAGAGTCCGTCGTGGAGCCCGAAGTGGAAAACAGATTGACCAGTGAATCCGGATCAGACTCGACTGCAGTTCTGAGCTGAGAAGCGTCTACGGAGAGCGTACCGTCATTCGCCGTACGTACCCCGAGCGCTGCCAGGCTGGTAAGCTGCTGACCCAGACCCTGAACTATGTCTGTGACTTTCTGACGTACAGACTGGTTGAGACGCATGGCGAAATTTTCACCGAACAATTCGCCCCCTAACCCGGTTTCCTCATCAAATCGGAAATGAGTATTAAAGAATTTTACAATATCCGAATATCTGTTAACAAATTTTTCCACGTCCTCCACCATACCATCTACATCCACAGCCACATCTATAGTAACCGATGTGTCTGCCTGGGCCTGGTTCAGTTCCAGAGTGACATTCTCGATAAGGCCGGTTACTGTATTGGACGAGCTTTCCAGTTCGACCGGAGTCCCTCCTCCGATCGTTGACCCCAGAGTGTAGAT
>JAHOYU010000189.1 GCA_019038625.1 Candidatus Latescibacterota bacterium
TCTCAGTTCAGATCGAGGTTCTGGCCGTTCACCCGTTCACCGGCCAGCCTGGGGCCGTTGTCGCGCCTGTTGCGTTCGGACAGTTTTTCGTTGCCGTCGGCATTGAGATCAGGAATGACGAGGATCACCTGGTTTTCGAGCAACTTGTCCAGATTGCCGTTACCGATCTCCCTGATCAACATGAGACTGGCTTCTTTTCCCTCGACCTCGCCGGCATGGATATTAGCCTGGATCAACACCACGTCCCTGCCTGTCATCGCCAACTCGTAGACACTGCTGATCCCTTCCCTGCTCAGTATTACCAGGGGAACGAGCCTTCCTTCGGTCGACACACAGAACTCCACGACCTGGACTACATCGGACCGGCGGGCAACCCGATAGATAAACTCCATGATCTCAGGGTACAGGGTCGTCTCCGTGTAGTCGGTCTTTTCGGCGGTGGTCAGCGGGCCGGCCGTGTTGCCTGGCGCCCGGGCAGAAAGCGCGGGTGTGGTGGTAAATGTGACTGCCATGATCAGGGTAGTCAGAGGAACTACGAGTATTTTCAGGTTTGTGAAGATCGATCTCATGAAAAAACCTTCCTGTTAGTGTCGAAACTGAAGCTTATTCGAATTGGTCGAAATCGTCAAGTATGGGCAGAGGCTGCGATGTTGAAACAGGAGTTGAGATGTTGAAAAATGATGAGGTTTTTGCTAGACTCAGGCATCATCTTTCGAAAGGAGACAGTACCCGGAATGCTATCCCAACTGGATGGAAGAAAGAAAATCAATCTGATCGCACTCCTTGTCGGGGCCGGGATCCTGCTCGTGGTGGGTTGGAAGATGTTCTGGTTCCTGACGGACGATGCCTATATCTCGTTCAGGTATGTGAGCAACAGCATTCTCGGGCACGGCTACGTATGGAACGCCGCGCCGTTCCGGCCGGTCGAGGGGTACACAAATTTCCTCTGGATAATTTTGCTCGATGTCGTATGGAGGATCTTCAAGGTATCTCCTCCGGAATCGGCGAACTTCATATCGCTTGTTTTTTCTTTTCTTACATTCATGGTGGTATCAGCCGGGATCCTCCAGTTGAGATGGAGCAGGAAGCTGCACCCACACCGGATTGTGATCCTCGGTCTTGTACTGCTTGGGCTTGTTGTCAATCGTACCGTTCTGACCTGGAGCAGCTCGGGGTTGGAGACGGCGATGTTCAATTTTTTCCTGATTCTGTGGATCTATATCTGTGTCTTTGTTCCGATCACCAGCAGATGGTGGGTCGTTTCCCTGACATCTCTCGCTGTATGCATCTACCTGACCCGTCCCGACGGGATTCTTTTCCTCGCATCGACCCTGCTTCTTCTGGGATGGACATTTATCAGAAACAGGGACATCTTCCGCATGCGGCATCTTGCTGGAGCGTCTCCTCTTCTTCTCGTATTGTCGCATATTGTCTGGAGAAGGGCGACTTACGGGGAATGGCTTCCAAACACATACTACGCGAAGTTCACGGGTTCCTGGCCGGAAAGTGGCGCGAGACATCTCCTCTCGTTTATACTTGAGTACTCCCTGTGGGTGTGGATCGGGCTGGCCCTTTACGTGCTGATCAAGAGACTTGTTAAACCGTCACCCCGCGAAACTGTCGAGCGTGCTTCCAGACGGACGGCCGTTTTCGTAGTAACGGTGACACTACTGGCGCATCTTCTATACTATACAATTATGATAGGGGGGGACCACTTCGAGTATCGCATATTCAGCCACCTGATCTTCCTCGTTTTTCTCTCGTTCGTGTGGTTTCTCAATAACGGCAGGATCAAGCCGACAGCCTCGATAATCATGCTGATCGTCTTTATCACCCTGTCACTTCCTGTTCCCTGGACTCACTGGGCACATACACATGACCTTAATACACGTGAAGAGACTCACAAGTTACGGTATCCGGTCGCGCCCCACTGGCCCGGCCCCGTCCGCTGGTACGCGAACCTGTTCGATGAGCAGCAGTCCTGGCTTATCGATCATTACGTCTGTGTGCGGCACCAGGAACATAAGGTGAACTGCGAATATTTAATATCACTCTTTCCATCGAGGGCTAGTGGGTTGAAGCTACACACCGGAGATTATCCCGTATTAGCCTTCCCGGCGATCGGTGTCGCCTCGTGGGTCCTTCCCCAGGTCAACATCATAGATCTCCACGGCCTTAACGATTATGTCATTGCGAGGAACCCTCCTGAAGATACAGGGATGCGAATGATGGCTCATGACAGGTCGGCCCCGGAGGGTTATGTTCAATGTTTCATGCCGAATGTGCAGCTTCGAGGAAAGAAGGATCTGGTAATTCATGAGAGAAGGCAGCCCCTTACCGCTGCCGATATAATAGAGTGTGAAACCAGATGGGCTGAAACAGTCAGGACCCGGTGAGTCGCGAAGCCTGCTGAGACTGCCAGCTCTTTAAAATCTGGCCTGAACATGGTATAATCAGAAAACATGCATCGATCGAGAGATTTTGTATGATCTGTACATCATTGATTTTCTGCTGGAAAAACGGGAGGCGCCTCTTTGGGAAAGATAACATCCATCACAACGAGTCTCTATCATGGGATCTTGTTATTATTGCTTTGTATAGTCACGCTGTCGGCGGGCGTGCATGCTGAAGATCCGAATTCTACTGCCATGGTTCGGACACGGCTTTCGAAAGAGATCACGATCAGGGAGCTGCATAGGTTGAATGTAGATATCCTGGCCGTATATCCGGATGGAAGGATCGATCTTGGTGTCACGGCGAGTCAACTTCAGTGGGTCATATCCAGAGCTCCGATGGCAGAGGTAGTGGAGAGATCGATGCTTCGCGCACCATCCGCTCTTAATGAGAATCTAGGCCTTTATCACACATATGTGGAGATGGAGTCTGTGCTCGACAGTCTCCACGCCGAGTATCCGGGACTTACCAGGATCGATACGCTTGGTACATCGATCGAGGGGAGACTGATAAGGGCCATCAAGATCTCGGACAATGCCGCGATAGATGAATCCGAGCCTGAAGTGCTCCTTATGGGATGTCATCACGCGCGGGAGATCATGTCGGTCGAGGTCCCCCTTATGATGGTGACCTACCTCCTCGATAATTACGGGACCAGCCAGCAGGTCACATCCCTCGTCGACGAGCGGGAGATCTGGATAGCGCCGATGATCAACCCCGACGGGCATGTTTACGTACAGAACAACCATGATGGCGACTGGTGGAACTGGTGGAGAAAGAACAGACGCGACAATGGTGACGGTACTTTTGGAGTCGATCTGAACAGGAACTATGGCTACATGTGGGGATACGACGACATCGGGAGCAATCCTGATCCGGGGGGATGGACATACAGGGGACCGGCCCCCTTCAGCGAGCCGGAGTCCCGGGCTGTAAGAGATTTCTGCGATTCAAGGGAGTTTGTAGCCGCTCTTACCTATCATTCGTACAGCGAGCTGATAATCTATCCCTGGGGATATGACGCGATCTACACCGACGATCATGAGTTGTTTGCCACCCTCGCCGATTCGCTGAACATGGGGCTGGGGTATGTTCCCGGCTGTACAGCGACAAATGTCCTGTATCCGGCGAATGGAGGGACAGATGACTGGGCATACGGGGACACGACCCTCAAACCACCGATCTACTGCTACACCATAGAACTCAATACTTCCGAGGAAGGTGGTTTTGGCCCCCCCGATACGCTGATCCAGCCGACCTTCGACAAGGTCCTCCAGCTTAATCTGACTATCATCAGGAGAGCCGGGGACCCGGCCGGTGTACTGCCGCCTGAAGTGCCGTCCCTCTACGAGGTCGCAGACCTGGCTGACCCTTCGCATCTTGTAAGCTGGACAGCAGGTGGATCTTCCGATCCGAACCCGCCGGTTTCCTATAATCTGCGGGAGTACAGCGGTATGTCGTGGGTGACAGACCCCTGTGAGGTCGGGGATACGCTCTGGGTGGAAAATGGATTCAGTATAAGCAGCACGCGGGCCTTCACCGGAAGTGGCAGCTATTTTTCGGGGAGCGACAACTACCTGCACAACTACATAGAGATGGCAACCTTCTATCCTGTTTCCCACTCCGCTACCATTTCCTGCCAGTTATGGTACGACATCGAAGCAGGCTGGGATTACGCTTTCGTCGAAGCAAGTTTCGATGACGGGTTGACCTGGCAGGCTGTGCCCGGCAACCTGACGACCAACGATGATCCGAACGGCAATAACCGGGGAAACGGTATCACGGGGTCGTCGGTCGGATGGATTGCGGCCGATTTCTATCTCGATCAGATACCGGGGATCCTGACCGATTCGATACTGAAGATCCGGTTTGTTTACAGCACCGATGCCAGCGTTATGGGAGAGGGGATATATATCGACGATATAGATCCTGTCACGGTATACGAGGATCTTGTCATCCTGGCTGAATCACTTCCTGACACATTCTACGTACGGGAAGCGGACGAGACCGGATTTTTCGCGTACCAGGTCAGGGCGACCGATATAGATGGCCATCAAAGCCGGGGGAGCAATATAGTTTTCCATACAGTCAGCGATATAACAGACACCGAGATGACTCCGATGCTCAGAACAGCGCTTCTGCCGAACTATCCGAATCCTTTCAACCCTTCCACTACGATCTGCTTCACAGTCGGAGGGAGTGTGGGGGATACTGCATCGCCGGTGGCAGTCACTCTTGAGCTTTTCGATGTAGGCGGGAGGCGGGTGAGATCATTCGCGGAAAGGCTCCTGGTCCCGGGCGAGTATTCTGTATTGTGGAACGGCCGAAACAGCGGCGGCAAACCGGTATCGAGCGGAATATACTTTCTGCGGCTTGAAGCCGATGGCGAAAGCTTCAACCGGAAGCTTGTGCTGTTGAGATGAGACTGGCGAAGCTCTGGTGATTCCTGTGTCGCTGTGGCTGGTTGTACTCCTTGATATAAGAGCCCGAGTGATACATCTTGATTGACTTCTGACACCCTCGTTGCTACCATGTAAACGAAAATTTACAGGCGTGGCTCGCAGAACCCGATGTGATTTGAGATGCGCTATCTGCAGGCCGCGTTGGGGATTCCACCCCCTGGCTAACAGGACAGGAGTTGCGTGCAGTATTCAAGTAGGCTGGTTTGCGGGCTGTTAAAGCTGCAAGATCGCTTTGTTCCCCGGCTTT
Organism: Candidatus Latescibacterota bacterium; assembly: GCA_019038625.1. Classification (NCBI taxonomy): domain Bacteria; kingdom Pseudomonadati; phylum Candidatus Latescibacterota; species Candidatus Latescibacterota bacterium. The sequence goes on from JAHOYU010000189.1 coordinate 5,164, forward strand.
TCAAACACCAGTATAATTTTATCATCCCGGTTATTCTTTTAACAGCCTTTGTACTGGTATATCCACACGCCGCTTCCGCCCAGCGCTATCATGTCAGAACGTACTCCGAAGGAGACGGCCTCTCAAGCACAGCTGTAAAAAGTGTCATCCAGGACCATTCGGGAAAGATGTGGTTCGCCACTCGCTCGGGGATATCCTGTTATGACGGGGTGAAATGGGAGACGTACGGGGTAAATGACGGATTGGCGACCCTCTCGCAGAGCACCATTCTCGTGGACCACAGGGGGACTTTGTGGGCCCTGTCGGCAGAATATGAACTCTCGGTCCTGGAAAACGGGAAGTGGAGATTTCTGGCAAGGATTCCCGGCAACACTTTATTCGGGAATCAGCACTCACGTATGGTTGCTGTCAGAGATGGCGATAATCCGATCATTATCATCATATCGAAGAGCAGAGATCTTTATTGTTTCCGCGAGGACAGGGTCGAAATCCTTGCGGAGAGAGCATCGAACGGGATTGTTGATTTTTTCGGCCTGGCTGTTGTAGATAACGATCTGTTTGTTGCAACATCCGGCGGGCTTATGAGTGTTTCCGGCGATTCTCTTGAAAAGGGGTTTCGCCTGGTTGAGGGGTCTCCACGGGAGACTATTCTGAGCGTTGCGTATGAGGAATCCACCGACATGTTCTGGCTTGTCGGAAGCGACTGGATCGGGCAATTGAAAGACGGGATCTTTATAAGGATCAGTGAGATCCGTGAACTTGATACCTCCCTGAACTATGGATATTATTCCAGTATTCCGGATGGGGCCGGAGGCCTTTATTTCGGGGTTGAGACCTGGCTGTCCCGGCTCGATGACAGGAACAATATAGAGATTCTCAACAGGAACAGTGGCTTGATAAACGAAGGGACTACCTCTCTTTTCCGGGACAGGGAAGGTAATGCCTGGGTTGTAGGCCTTCGAGGTATCTCCAGGATCATCAATGACAGATTCGCTGGTTATTCGAAAGATAACGGACTTTTCGACGACGAAGTGACCGGGGTGGTTCAGTTGAACTCTGGAGTCATCGTTCTGGCTCATCCTCTGGGGCTCACATTTCTGGAAGAGAAGATCAGGACAAAAAAGATCACAGACGACAGGCAGAATGAAAGGATCCTCGATCTGGCCAGAGACGATAAAGATGATATCTGGCTGGCGGCAAGTAATGCGGGCCTGATCAGGATCGACAGAAATGGCAGAAAAACGATTTTTGGTGAAGATGAGGGACTCGAATTGCCGGTGCGGTCCGTTTTGTTCGATGCAGAGGGGCAGCTGTGGGTCGCCGGACAGGGGAAAGTCTGCAAATACAGAGATGGCCTGTTCAATGAATTTGTGTTGTGGGATGAATCCGTTTATGGCAACCATAATGTCCGGCGTCTTTTCAAATCGGACGATGGGACGATCTATGTGGGAACGCGGAATCAGGGGATATTCATAATCGAAGGTGGCCAGGTCAGGCAGAACCCCATCGGTGACGATCTGGCGGCCAGAAGTATTTATTCTCTTTTCAAGACATTGGAGGGCACCCTGTATGTCGGTACTTACGGGGGCCTTTTTGCCGATGTGGGTGAAGGGTTCGAGAGAGTGAGTTCCCCCGGGCCGGAGATAGAAAGGCCCGTCTACTTCATAGTCGATGATGGTGACAGCAATCTCTGGTTTGGCACCGATAACGGAGTCTACCGGTGGAATGGCGAGCGGTCCGATCATTTTACAGTCGAGGACGGAGTGATCGGGAGAGAGACAAACCGTGCCGCGGGGTTCGTCGATTCCGATGGCAAAGTATGGATCGGTACAGACCGGGGAGTATCGGTATACCGGAAGGAACATGACATACATGGTGATGTGGCGCCGCTGGTGAATCTGATCTCCCTGGAGACATCCAGCGCGGATTACTCTTTCGATGAGGACCTGGACCTTTCTCATTCAGAGAACACGATTATCATTGAATTCAGCGCTATTTCCTTTGCCGATGAAGACAAGATAATGATCCGCACCTGGCTCGAGGGATACGAAGAGGATTGGGGCGACCCGTATATTTCACACCTTAGGATCCTGAGATATATGAATCTGCCTCCGGGCAGGTATGTATTGCATCTGAAAGCCACGGGCTACGAACAGCCATGGAGCGAGGCCGTGTCATCGCCTGTTATCGCTATAGCAAAACCGTATTGGTCTGGAATCTGGTTCAGGCTGGTTGTCGCTTCGATTGCTCTGTTTATCGCATACGCGATATTCGCGTTTATTTCTCAGAAGAGATATGCCCGCAGGCTCAAGACCGAAGTCGAACAAAAAGTCCTCGAGAAAGAGGAGATCGAGAAAGAGCTGGCGAAGGCAGGCAAAATGAGGTCGATCGGCATTCTTGCCGGGGGTATCGCGCACGACTTTAATAATTTTCTTGTCGGGATCATAGGGAACCTTTCGCTTCTGGAGATGTCAGCGAATCTGAGCGAAGAAGACAGGGAGTTGACGGGGCAGGCTGCCAAAGCCGCGCAGAAGGCGAAGGCTCTCACAAGTCAGCTCCTGACCTTTTCACGCGGGGGAAGCCCCGTGCGTGAACCTGGGAATATAGAGAATGTGATCAGGGAGTCGGCCGCCTTTGTTCTGAGAGGTTCAAAAGTGGACTGCCGGTTTGAGTTGCCTGATGATCTCTGGCCGGTCCGTATGGATGCCGATCAGATAAACCAGGTGATCAACAGTATTCTCATAAATGCCCGCCAGGCCATGTCGGAGGGCGGAGTGATAAATATCCGGGGGAGGAATGTCGAGCGTTCCCCTGACGGGAAGGGTGGACAATTTCCCGCAACGGGTATGTTTGTGATGATAGAGATCGAAGATCATGGAGAAGGAATCCCGGCGGACCAGATCGATCATATCTTTGATCCCTATTATTCCATGAAAGACGAGGGTGAGGGCCTGGGGCTGACCACGGCATACTCAATAATCGACAAGCATAAAGGTTTTCTCGAAGTACGGTCTCAGGTCGGTGAAGGTACTACGCTGATCTTCTATCTGCCGGCAGTGAAGGAAATGCTATCCGTCGATCCTCCCGTGAAAGAGAGACAAAGCTTAAAGAAGGCCAGGATCCTGGTGATGGATGATGATGATACCGTACGCACCCTCATTGTGAAAATGGTCGGGATGGCAGGTCATATTGCCGGTGAAGCCGAGAATGGGACCGAGGCGCTCGAACTCTACAGGAAATCGATCGAGAAAGGCAATAAATGGGATATCGTCATAATGGACCTGACTATTCCCGGAGGAATGGGAGGTAAGGAGACGATCGGACCTCTGCTTGAGCTGGACCCCGAAGCAAGAGCGATAGTATCAAGCGGGTACTCAAGCGACGACGTACTGGCGAACTATGAGAAATACGGATTTCGTGCCAGGCTGGCGAAACCGTTCACTGCCGGTGCCCTGAAAGATATCATAAGTCAAGTCCTTGAAGAATAGTCGATCGTGATCCCGAATCCATCCATTATCTGTTGACAAATGTCCGCAACAGCTTATCTTTTGGCAAAATTGGATTGCCAGCCACTCCCCTCGCCGGGAAAAGGATCGTTCATCTATTCGCAAGCGTGTTCGGCATTGATCGATGTCCTCGCCACGCACAATGGGCAGGGTGACTGCCCGTGGAGCTGTTTTATGAGCAGGATGACAGAAAATAAAGAAATCAGGAATATCGCCATAATCGCTCATGTGGATCATGGCAAGACTACGCTTGTGGATGCAATGTTCAGGCAGAGCGGCCTGCTCCGGGAGGGACAGGTCGTAGATGAACGGCTGATGGACAATATGGACCTCGAACGTGAACGTGGGATAACGATCGCTGCCAAAAACTGTTCGGTGTCATGGAAAGACGTGAAGATAAACATTATCGATACGCCGGGACATTCCGATTTTGGTGCCGAAGTGGAAAGGGCCCTTTCGATGGCCGATGGCGCCATTCTTCTTGTAGACGCGTCCGAAGGACCTCTGCCGCAGACACGCTTTGTGCTGAAAAAGACTCTTGAAGCGGGACTCAAGGTCATAGTCGTGATCAACAAGATCGACCGGAAAGACGCGCAATCCGCCCAGGTGCTCGACGCGATCTATGATCTGTTCATAGATCTCGGCGCCGGCGACGAGCAGATCGATTTTCCTCTCCTTTACGCGATAGGCCGTGACGGGATCGCCAAAAAGACACTGGAAGAAGAGACAGACAACATTCACCAGCTGCTTGACGCGATCATCGATGAGATCCCGCCCCCGGCCTACGATCCGGATGAGCCGTTTCAGATGCTCGTATCTGATCTCGGGTATTCGGATTACCTTGGCAGGCTCGCTGTGGGAAGGGTCATCAACGGCAGTGTCGGTTCGAACAAGCTGCTCATCCGTATAGGAGAGCATGGCAAGCAGCATCCTCTGAGAGTGACGAAACTTCAGAAATACGAAGGTATGTCTTACAAGCCCGCCGAGTTTGTCACCGCCGGTGATATCGCTGTCCTTGCCGGGATCGTCGATGTCAAGATCGGAGATACGATCTGCACGAGGGAGCATCCAAAGGCGCTGAAACGTATCACTATCGACGAGCCGACTATCTCTATGCGATTTACGGTCAACGATTCCCCGTTCAGCGGTCAGGAAGGCCGTTTCGTCCAGTCTCCAAAGATACGCGAGCGCCTCCATAAGGAGACTCTCATGAACGTTGCGATCCAGATGGAGGAAGACCGCGAGCGTGACTGTTTCATCGTTAAAGGGCGCGGAGAGTTCCAGATGGCTATCCTGATAGAGACGATGAGAAGAGAAGGGTTCGAATTCTGCGTTGGACGTCCGCACGTCATATTCAAATATGAGAATGGAAAACGGCTCGAGCCGATCGAACGCCTGTTCATCGATTGCGAAGAGGCGTTTCTCGGTACGGTAACAGAGAAACTGGCTATTCGCAAAGCCAGGATGGCCGATTTGATCCATGACGGCAGTGGCCGGGTCAGAGTCGAATTTTCGGCCCCTTCGAGGGCACTGATAGGATATCGGGATGAATTTCTCACCGATACCAAGGGGACCGGCGTGATGAACTCGTATTTCGCCGGATACGAGGAATACAGGGGTGATTTCAATACTCGTTTCACAGGTTCGATAGTGGCCGACAGAATGGGCAAGGCCGTGGCCTATGCGCTCTTCAACCTTGAGGCGCGCGGACGGATGTTCGTGAACCCGGGTGACCCGGGATACGAGGGAATGATCGTCGGTGAACATAACAGGGGTAACGATATCAACGTCAATCAGGCGAAGGAGAAGAAGCTGTCAAATATGAGAGCCTCTGGCAAGGACGACGCCGTGGTCCTGACTCCTGTGAAACCTATTACGATAGAAAAGGCCCTGAATTTCATCCGCGACGATGAGATGGTCGAGATCACACCCAAGTCGATCCGGCTGAAAAAGACCATCCTGTCCGCCCAGCTCAGAAACAACCTCAAGCCTGATTCATTTACCGATTTGAGTCCAGCAGATCGCTCAGGAGAGTAGACATCTCAGTCAGCGTGTAAGGTTTTACAAGTACTCCGGCAAAACCAAAATCCTGAAAATCGGCCATGGTCGAGTCGTTTCAAGTCATCTGTCAGGTTTGTTCAGCGCCAGATGCTGTCCCGTATCGGTGCGACGGCGATTTGGTGAAACCCTGTTGTAACTTGTGTGTTTAATGATACGACTGTATTATAGACTGGAGGCCAGTCGAGTGTGGCTTTTCCCCGAAGGATGTCGTCTTGCGAAAAAACAGGTCACAACTGACAGCCCTTGTCATCTCGGTAATCGTACATCTGCTGATTCTTGTCCTGTACAAGCCGTTGTCCCTTATCAGTTTTTCTCCTGATGATGTCGATTCGGCGCTGGTAGCGGTTCGGCCCCTCGTCTTCGAGCTTGTCGAAACACCGGAAGACGCTATCAGGCAGAGGCCCGAAGTGGCGAGCCTGCTTTCGGACAAGGACGCTATCGCGAGGAACGAGAAACGTCCAGAGGACCTTCGCGAGGGAGAGGCATACAGCGAAGGGATCAGCGAGCACAGGATCTTCGCGGGCGATATGTCCACATCATCAGGAGCGGATGTCTCTGAAGATTCACCCGACCCACGTCAGTCAGATTCGGATGAGGCTGACGAGAGGCAGGACTCAGATAAAGCAAGTATGTCTGACATGGTGATCCGGGTGCCGCAGGACCTCGGTGAGATATTCAGTAGAAACAGGTCGCCGGCCCTGAACAGCAGCCATGACCGGCAGAGTTCACAGAGCAGTTCTTTCACAGATGACGTTGATTACGACCAGAGACGAGAGGCCGCGAAAGCTCTCGGAGGCGTCACACTCAATACATACGACTGGGATTTCGCGTCGTATATCCTGGAAATGAAACGAAAACTCCGGTCTAACACCCATCCGCCAGGGGCCTTCTCGCCGCTGGGCCTGATAGACGGGCAGACGGTGCTGACTTTCAGGGTGATGTCGGACGGGAGGGTGGAAGATCTGAATGTGGTAGAGTACAAGGGAGACAGGACATTGATGGAGACCAGCGTCGACGCGGTGGAGGCCTCATCGGCGTTTAGTCCGCTACCCGATGATTTTCCAGAAGAATATCTGGAATTGACATGGACATTTATATTTTACGTATACAGGAGGTAACAGAGGATGACGGGAATATTTTCCGAATTACAGAATGGTGGGGTCATCATGTACCCACTCCTTCTCGGGTCGGTGTTCGCCCTGTCGATCGTGATTGAGCGAAGCTTCTGTCTGAGGAAGAAGAAGGTGATTGTCGCGGAGATCGTCTCGGCGATCGGGAAGATAGAAAGTGTAGAGGATATGAAGGTGGCAGAAAGGATATGTGAGGCCAACCCCGGGCCGTTCGCCAGTATA
>JAHOYU010000190.1 GCA_019038625.1 Candidatus Latescibacterota bacterium
CCGTATCCCTTGTACTCCTCAGTATCCTCAGCCGGTCCGGAGGTCCGATGTACGGCTACGAGATAACAAAGAACATCGATTCGAACCCGGTGGAGACTCCCAGCATGGGACAGGGAGCACTTTACCCCGTCCTCAGGTCGCTGGAAAAGAGCGGGCTTCTCAGCAGCCAGGTCGAGCCCTCCGTATCAGGTCCTCCGAGACGCTACTACAATATCACCGGCCCCGGGCGCGAAACACTCGAGGCATGGACAGATACCTGGGTAAAGACGAGGGATTTTGTGGACGCCATTCTGAAAGGAAACGACGATGTCTGAGTTGATCAATGAATATCTGACACGGCTGAAAAAGGCCCTGAGTGGCTCGGATCCCGCGACGATCCAGGATGCTCTGTCCGACGCGGAAGAACATCTCTGGACGGCTCTTCAGCAGTCGAATGAACTATCGCCCGGGAAAAGCGAACAGGAAGTGATCGCCTCCGAGATCGAACGATTCGGGTCTGCGGAGGAAGTCGCGGCGGCATACAGGGAGATCGAGTCGAGGATACGTCCTGCATTGGAAATTCCGAAAGCTACCAGCAAAAAATCAGCAGCCGCAAGGTTCTTCGGCGTCTTCACCGATCCGAGAGCGTATGCGTCGCTCTTCTATATGTTCTTCTCGTTTATCCTCGGGGTCTTCTATTTCACCTGGACAGTGACAGGACTTTCCCTCTCAATCGGGATCATGATCCTGATCATCGGCCTGCCCTTCTTCGGGTTCTTCCTGATGTCGGTGCGGGGAATCGCCCTGGTCGACGGGAGAATAATCGAAGCATTGCTCGGAGAGCGCATGCCGCGAAGGCCGATCTTCTCGAAAAAGCCGATGAACTGGCGCGATAAACTGTTTTTTCTATTCACTGATCCAATGGTCTGGAGGACTGTCTTCTATAACCTGTTGATGCTCCCTCTTGGTGTGATTTATTTCAGTCTGACGATCACGAATATCGGGATATCTCTCGTATTGCTCCTGAGGCCTGTGCTGGAGTACTGGTTCCACCTTCCCCTCATCCAGAACAACGACTGGTGTTACTGGACTCCCGGCTATCTCATGCCGGTATCGGTGGCCCTTGGAGTGATCTGGTTCCTGCTGACCCTTCACATGGCTAAAGGGTTCGGCAAGATGCACGCGAAGATCGCAAAGACGCTGCTGGTGAAAGATTAGCGACTGAACAGATCCCGGTCCAAGTGGTGTGAAACATGCCCGGACAGGAACAAATACGGGTGGTGCGCCGCATCACCAGATTGGAAAATGGAGGTTATGATGACTGAAGAATTCAAACTGGATATCAGGAATATATCAAAGACATACGGAAATGGAGTGAGGGCTCTCGATGAAGTATCACTCACTATCAATAAGGGGATGTTCGGGCTGCTCGGGCCGAACGGCGCCGGGAAATCCACATTGATGAGATCGATCGCGACATTGCAGGCAGTAGATAAGGGAACTATGGCCCTCGGTGAGATAGACGTCCTGAAAGATCACGATTCCATACGACGTATACTCGGATATCTCCCCCAGGATTTCGGAGTCTACGCGAACGTGTCGGCTCATAACCTGCTTTCCCATTTCGCCACTCTCAAGGGGATCACAGACAGAAGACAGCGTAACGAGACTGTCGATCGCCTCCTTCACAAGACCAACCTGTGGAATGTCAGAAAGAAGAAACTGGGCTCCTTCTCCGGTGGGATGAAGCAGCGATTCGGCGTCGCCCAGGCCCTCATCGGGGACCCGCGCCTGATAATCGTCGACGAACCGACCGCCGGGCTCGATCCGGAGGAGAGAAATCGTTTTCTCAACCTCCTCAGCGAGATCGGAGAGAACGTCATAGTCATCCTCTCCACCCATATAGTGGAGGACGTAAGTGAAGTTTGTAATTCGATGGCCATTATTTCCGAGGGCCGGGTCCTCAGGACCGGAAGTCCCGCCGAAACGATTGCTGAACTCGAAGGGAAAATATGGAAGATGGCGGTAGAAAGAGGAGACTTGCCAGCTCTCAGGGACAAATTCAGGATCGTCGGCGAGAGGCTGTCAGCAGGAAAGACTTATATCCACGTCTATTCTGATCAGTCTCCGGGTGATGAGTTCGAGCAGTCCAGCGCAGATCTGCGAGACGTTTATTTCACAACCCTTCGACAGGTAAACTGAAAGGAGGAAGTGTAATATGTTCAGAGAAATATTGAGATTCGAGATCCTTTTCCGGCTGCGGCGGCCACTCCTGTACATCTTTGCCGTCATATTCTTCCTGATGCCTTTCGGTGCGATCTCGACTGACTCTATAATGATCGGTGGAGAGATCGGCAATGTGGCCAGGAATGCTCCCTACGTGATCATCAACATGCTGGCGATGATGAGCGCCATAGGGCTTCTCTTTCTGACGATATTTGTCGCGCCCGCGGTGAATCGGGATAACGAAGATAATGTACAGGAACTGTTTTTCAGCACACCTCTGACAAAACCTGCGTATATCTTCGGACGCTACGCCGGTTCGGTCATCCCTGTCATCCTTGCCATGTTCGCGTCATGCCTCGGGATATGGCTGGCAAGCATAATGCCCTACCAGGATCCCGAACACATACTGCCTTTCAACGCGCAGCCGTATATCTTCTCGATGGCAGTCTTCGTCATACCTAACATGATCCTCTGCGGAGCCATCTTCTTCTCGGTCGCCACTCTGACGCGAAAAAGTTTCTCCGCCTACGTGGCCGTGATCGCTTTCCTGGCACTATGGGGAATCGGTGCAGCGGTTATGGGCGACCTCGAGCACCAGACATTTGTGTCACTGTTCGATCCATTCGGACTTGGTCCATTCAACGTGATGACAAGATACTGGACGATTGCTGAGCGCAACACCATGACCCTCCCGCTGAGCGGTCTGCTCCTCGCGAATCGAATCCTCTGGTTGTCTGTAGCAGCAGCGATCATGTTCTTCACAAACTGGCGTTTTAAGATGAACCTGGTCTCGTCCGGACAGAAAAAGAAAAGGGTCGATATGCCGGGACCGGTGAACCGGGTAAAACATAAGATCGGGCTCCCTCACCTCGCTGCCTCACCGCCTGTTGAAACAGATTTCTCAGCAAGGTCCAGAGTCAGACAACTGCTCGATCTCGCCGCGTTCGAGACCAGGTCTATCCTGCACTCTGTCCCCTTTCTGATCATCACAATATTCGGGATGGCCAATCTCATCGGTGCCCTGTACGTCGCTCCGGAGGGCACGACCAGCTACCCTCTCACTCAGCATATGCTGGGGGCGATCGACGGCGCGTTCGCGCTTATGTCCTGGCTTGTGATCATCATCTATGGAGCAGAGATAATATGGAAAGATAAGAAAGTGAGGATAGACGGGATCGTCGATTCGCTACCAGTCTCAAACTGGATCCGACTCACCGCAAAACTCACAGCCCTGTCATCCACACTTTTCGTCATGGCCGCGGCAGCCATGACATGCACCATCGCATTTCAGGTATTCAACGGGTACTTCGATTTTCAGCCTCTTCTCTATGTAAAGGGGCTGTTCCTGATCATGCTCGGTGAATGGATACTGCTATGCGTGCTGTCGATATTCCTGCAGGTCCTCGCTGGCAACAGGTATATCGGGACACTGCTGATGGTCCTCTGTTTCGTATCGCTTGAAGTGCTGCCCGGGATGGGATTCAGTCACAATCTTTATCTATTCGCGCAGTTCCCCCTGTCTCGATGGTCCGATATGAACGGCTACGGGCACTTCGGTCAGGCGATCTTCTGGTTCAGGACATACTGGTCGATTTTCGCCGGAATCCTCGCCGTGTTCACCTCGCTTCTCTGGCTGCGTGGAGGAGACCGGCACCCCATGGTGAGACTGAGGCTTCTGGGAGCAAGGATGACAAAACGGCCCGCGACGGCCCTTTCCATCCTGGTAGTCGCATTTCTTCTGACCGGTTCATGGATCTATTACAACACGAATATCCTGAACGACTACGTGACCACCGACGCGGAGAGGCTGACTCAGGCGGAGTACGAAAGACTCTATGGAGAATATGGCGGTCTCCCGCAGCCGAAGATAGTAGCAGCCGACCTCGACGTGGATATATATCCACGCTCAAGAAAAGTCGATATCGGCGGCACTTTGACACTGGTGAATTCTACCGGGTCGACGATCGACTCTCTTCACATGAACATCGACAGGGAGATCGATACGGCGGAGCTTGTGTTGACTTCAAACGGACAGGATGTTCTCAACACGTCCATCCTCCTCGACGACCGCCGGCTCGGCTACAGAATCTATTCGCTTGATCCTCCTCTTCAAAAGGGAGACACACTTCTCATCGATCTCTCACTGATGATAGAAGAAAAAGGGTTCATGAACGGCCATACAAACGTGAAACTGGTCAGAAACGGCACTTTCTTCTCCAGCATGCAATACATCCCCTCGATCGGTTACGATCCGATTCATGAGTTGGACAGTCCCGCCAGACGCAAGGAATTCGAGCTGCCGGACAAAGAGCGACTCCCCGCTGTCGATGATGCTGATGCTTTGATGCATTCATTCACAAGGGACGCTGACAGGATAGACTTCCAGGCGACAGTCAGCACCGACGGCGATCAGATCGCGATCGCGCCCGGCGATCTTGTGAGAGAATGGACAGAAGATGGCCGGAACTTCTATCACTACCAGACTGATCAGCCGATCCTGAATTTCTACTGCTTCGTCTCGGGCAGGTTTGAAGTAGCGCGGGAGACCTGTGGGGAAACAGAGATCGAGATCTACTACCACCACAGGCATGGGATGAATGTGCCGAGAATTCTCGAATCTGCACAGAAATCTCTCAAGCATTACTCTTCCGTATACAGCCCATATCCTTACAGAGTGTTGAGAATAATCGAATTCCCGGGATACCGCAGGTTCGCCCAGTCTTTCTCGACCACTATCCCTTTCAGCGAGTCAGCAAATTTCATTGAGGACATCACAAGGGAATCGGCTTTAGACAAGGTTTTTTTTATAACGGCTCACGAGATCGCGCATCAGTGGTTCGGCCACCAGGTCACACCTGCTCCGGTCCAGGGAGGAGAGATGATAGGTGAGAGCCTCACACAGTATTCCGCACTCATGGTGATGGAGAGTGACTTTGGCCCTGACCACATGAAAATGTTCCTCCGCTACGAACTCGACCGCTACCTCAGCGGCAGGTCAGGCGAGTTGAAAGAAGAGATGCCTCTGATGTACGTGGAAGGACAGGGATACATCCATTATAACAAAGGCGCCATGGTGATGTATGCGTTGCGCGACTATCTCGGTGAAGATGTAATGAACGGGGTGCTGAAAGATTATGTGAGACAGGCTGCCTATGTCGGCCCTCCCTACACCAACACTCTTGAATTCATGTCATTGCTGCGTCCGGCCGTGCCGGAGAAATACGCCTATCTGATCGAAGACATGTTCGAGACGATCACCCTCTACGACAACCGTACGGAGAAAGCTGAGTTCAGCAGGACAGCCGACGGAAGGTATAAAGTGACGATCGAGTACCTCTCGAACAAGATGCGGGCAGACGGCAAGGGGTATGAGACCGAAATACCGCATAACGACTGGATCGAGATAGGTATCTATGGCGCAGAGACCGACGAAAGTGGGTCTCTGGGAAAACCGCTATATCAGGAAAAGCACCAGATTGAAAACGGAAGAGGACGGCTGGAGATCATAGTCGATGAGAAACCGCTGCGGGCTGGAATCGATCCCCGCAATATCCTGATAGACCGCGTGCCCAACGATAATGTCAGGAAGATATCGAAAGGATAAGAGGGGGCCAGGATTCAACTTCGCCGAATGCTCGGCTTTCACTGGCCCGGATAGACCGAAGATACCGGCAGGGCCAAACCCTGCCGGGTCTTCTACTCGTCGCCCTTCTTCGAGAAATGCCTGAAAAGCAGTTCTGTCATGAAGAAAGAGATCGCGAAAACCACGGCCGGAATGACTATTCCGAATATGATGTTTCCCATTATTCGTCCCTCTCTTTTCCGTGATGCTTGCGCCATGAATGCCACGCGAGGATGAGCCCCGCGAACGATGTCACGTAGGCCAGCGACATCCCCAGCACCATCTTCAATCCGTTATCCATTTATCGTATCCTTTCCATAGAGATCATCGCTTCGATTTCATGCCGGGGAGTCAGATTCGATCCTCCTGCGTCCTTTCGTCCTCCGGCCATCCAGTCAATCCTCCCATTTCATCTTCTTCTCCAATTCCTCCAGGTAATGTTTCTGCTTCTCTTCATACCCTCGCGATATCGCGGACAACTTCGGATTTATTATTTTGATCATCAGGACCATCAGAGCTATTCCAGCCGAGAGCGCGACGAATCCTTCCGGAATGAGAAGGGCGCTCAAAGCTCCGCCGATGAGTATCAGGACATAGATCAGAGGTGAGATTATCACCGTGATCGTGTCTTCCTTTGTCCACTCGTCGGCCTCGGCTGGAGTCCAGTCTGTTCTTATCTGTCGCATCATTTCCTCCTGGAAATTTCCGGTTCATTATTTCCGATCAAACCTCTTCTCTCCGCTTCCCTCCTCACAGGCCCCCACCATCCGACGGGCCTTGACATGACATAGAACTTGACCAGTCTGTCCATGTTTTCAGGCTTCGTAAGAAATGTGACAGGTATGAAAACAAGGGCCCCGAGAAGCATCAACAGCCAGAACTGGTGATAGTCTCTCAACTCGGGCAGTATCCCGAAAGCTGGCAGTACCCATACGACAAGCCAGGAGAATACGAGGTTCGACACCCAGGCGGCGAGGTAAGCCCACCCGTTGAATCTCCACCATATCACCTGCAGGATCCCGGGCAGCCATATCCCGGCGGCCATAATCCAGAGAGCGAATATCAACCACTCCGTTATGTTCTCCATTATGGACCCGAAAATGAACGAGCCGAGAAGGAGGATCACCGTGCCGACCCTGCCCACAAGAACGAGCTTTTTCTGGGTCGCCTTCGGGTTGATATAATGATGGTAAAGATCTCTCGTTATATAGACTGCCCCCAGATTGAGATGAGTCGAGATCGTGGAGATATGTATGGCGACGATCGCGGCAAAGAAAAATCCTATCATCCCGGGAGGAAGATTCTCGAAGCCCAGCCTGAACCACGCCATCTCGTAATCTTTCACATCCGTCAGGTCCGGATAGAGAACGAAGAAGGCGAGGATCGCCGCCCCCCAGATAGCGTTTCTGAAAATGACCAGTGCGGAACCGGCCCATATCGACCAGGAGGCGTCTTTAACGGTTTTTGCCGACTGTATCCTCTGTGCCTCGGGGAACCAGTCGATCGCTGTCCCCATTCCGAGCCCCCCGAGTATCCCGATGAAAAGCATCGTCAGGAACCACGCGACGGGAAACTCTCCCCCGAAAAACCCTGTAAAATTGAAGGGATTGAGTCTGCCCGCCTCACCCATCGCCTCAAGTTTCGAGATGATCTCTCCAGCACCTCCGGCCGAGTTTATCCCCCAGAACGAGACGATGATAATAACGATGAAGGCGATGATCCCCTGCTGGAAATCGGCCATAACGACACCCCAGTACCCTGCCGCAAGCACGTAGACGGCGCATACCGAAGAAAACACTATCAGCCCTATCCAGAGCGGCCAGCCGAACATGAACCCGCAGACCTTTCCCATCGCGATCCCCACCCAACCAAGGATAAACATGTTGAGAAAGACCTGCCATCCGGCCACCCAGCCACGCAGAAGTTCGCCGGACATCCCGCCGAACCTCAGCGATTGCCACTCGGCCTGCGTGTAGGCCAGAGAACGCCTGAACATCTTGGTCGATACGAAGGCGCTGATCGCGCACCAAGCGGCATAGAATGTATACCAGAGCCCCGAAAGTCCGAACCTGTAGACGACCCCCGATACCCACATCGGTGTATCTGTCGCAGTGTGGGTGGCGTATACCGATGAGGCGGGAAGCCACCAGGGCAGCCCTCTGCCGGCAAGAAAGAAATCGGATTCCGACCTCTTGCCGAGCCGGTAAAACCTCACTCCGCTACCCACCATCAGTACAATGAAGGCTATCAGCCAGAACCAGTCGAGAAATTGAAAGACTACCATCCACCCTCTCCTTTTCGCACCGTAGCAATACTATTTCACTGTCACCTCATCGATGAATATCCAGGCTTTGCCGTTCGCACCGACATGCCACCCGGGGCATATACCTATCGACTCGGCCCTCACCCTGACAAATCTCGCCGTCTCATCAAGGTCTGCGGCTGTCATCTCTCTTATCACCGCTTCATCCTGCCTGTCGTCGATATCGTTCACCAGCATGGTGACTACCCTGAAATCTTTTCCATCTGAAGAAACGGCGAACTCCACGGTCCTCGGCATGAATATCCATGCTCTCTGGTCGTGAAGGAACCCGGCCGAGATGCTTCTCACTTTTATTTCATTCTGCAGATCAAGGACCGCCTCGAAATCGACTCCCCTGTATCCCTGCCATCCTCCCGTGCGAAAATCGACCGATCCCCTTACATGGTCTACCAGCCCAAGAACACCTCCACCTGTATACATCGAGTTGTATCCATTGGTAAGGTTCACGGAAATATCACCCTTTATCCTCTGGAAAACTGCTTCGAGAAGAGGACTTTCAGACATGCCTTTCTCAATCGCGACAGCTTTTAACGTAGCCGACCGGTCCAGTGTGACAGGCTCTGAATAGCCTGTCGATTCCGCGCCGGGGCGGCTTCCATCGAGTGTATAAAATATCTGCGCTCTTTCCTCAGAACAGGATAGTGAAAAAGTCATCGATCCGGTAAAACTCCGTACCGCGGGCTCAACGATAGGAACGGGGCAGGCGATATGATCATCGATCGATGAGACGGGCAGGTCGGACTTTCCGTTGCCCCATTTCGAAGGGAAATCCCCCATATCGAATTCGAGCTTTCCGCCTGAAACTATATCGGAATGGGAGATCCAGGACTTTGTTCGTTCGCTGCCATTCAACTTCGAACTCTGGATATAATAATCACTGCCCGATACTCCCCGCGCCGTTATTGTGAAGATCCTTCCTTCGCCCAGATCGATCTCGATCTTTTCGAAAAGGGGGCTGCCGATCATATATTTATCGCTGCCCGGGATCACCGGGTAGAATCCCATCGCGCTCAGTACATACCAGGCTGACATCTGCCCGCAGTCCTCATTCCCGCACAGCCCGTCAGGCGCGTCCCGGTACATACCATCCATTATTTCGCGGACACGCTGCTGCGTCTTCCAGGGCGAACCGGTGAAGTTATAGAGATATGCCATATGCTGACTTGGTTCGTTCCCATGGGCGTATTGACCGATCAGCCCCGTGACGTCAGGGGCCTCGAACCCCTTCAGCTCTCCGCTGCGCATGAACAATGAATCCAGCCTGGCCTCGAGCATATCCAGCCCACCCATCATCCTGGCAAGACCACTGATATCCTGAGGCACATAGAAACTGTACTGCCAGGCGTTGGCCTCGGTGTAATGATAATTGACTTCGTCCGGGTCGAACGGTACTACCCACCCCCCGTTCATCCTCGCTCGCATGAATCCGGTGGACGGATCGAAGACATTTCTATAGTTCTGGGCCCTTTTCATGAATACTGCCGCATCATCCTCCATACCCAAACCTTCGGCCATGACCGCTATGCACCAGTCGTCATAGGCATATTCCAGAGTCCTCGACACAGACTGGCCGGAAAATTCAGAAGGTATGAATCCATACTTCTTATAGTACTCAAGCCCGAGGTGGTCACGTGTCGCGCTGTGCTTCATGGCTTTCATGGCAAGGGCTGTGTCAAAATCCCTGATTCCCTTGATCCATGCGTCGACAATAACGGGAACAGCGTGGTACCCGATCATGCATCCTGTCTCGTTCGCCCCAAGCTCCCAGACAGGCAGCATACCACCCTCTTCAAATTGCCTGAGAAAAGTCTTGATGAAATCGCCCGTTCGCTCCGGCTCGATTATTGTGAAAAGTGGGTGGGTCGCCCTGTATGTATCCCAGAGGGAAAATACGGTGTAATAATCGAACCCATCCGTGCTGTGGACCTCCAGGTCCCTTCCCCTGTAA
>JAHOYU010000191.1 GCA_019038625.1 Candidatus Latescibacterota bacterium
AGGGTTCGAATCCTTCCCGGGCAACCATGCTTTTTGGTTAAGAATTGGTTAAGAAATGTTTAAAATTGCCACATTTCTGGGAATTTGGTAGGTTCCCAGTGCTGATATTGTGGCCCCTTCGTCTAGTGGCCTAGGACGCTGCCCTCTCACGGCGGTAACAGGGGTTCGAGTCCCCTAGGGGCTACCATAATGCCCAGTGTGCGAACCCCAGGAAACTGGGGGAGTCTGTACCAGACTTCGAACGTACACCGGTCTTTGACAAGCACCTTCTTCACAAGCAAGTGGAGAAGGTGCTTTTTTTGTGGATTCGGGACGGCATCGACTACTCCCCGGAGATTGGACAGGATTTCGTGAAGGAAGTCGGTCTTGATCGCCGGAAGGTCCAGGGACTGCCGCTGGGTCCGTAGGGCTTCACGTTGTTCGTCGAGCTGTTTGAGCTGGGTAGCGAGTTCGTCGACCCGCTGGTTGCAGGTGGCTGGACTCATGGTCTCTGATTCGAATGCCTGGAAGTATCGGTCCAGGGCGGCTTGGTGTTTGGTCCGCTGTTTGTCGAGGTTCTTCAGTTCCGTATCGATCGCGGGGGCGTTGGCCGCAAGCTTCTGCTGGGCTGTTTTCCAGATGTCCGCAAGAAGTGCCTCATCTTGGAAGATCGCCTGGATCTCGGCGAGAATCTGCCCTTCGATGATGTCGGCTCGGACGTAATCCTGATCGCAGTCCTTCGTGTCGAGTCGTTTTCGACAGACATAATATGCAAACTTTTGACCGCGTGAGTTTGCACTCACGCCGATCATTCGTGAATTGCATTTACTACACCGAAGCAATCCACTGAGAATTCGTTGGTCCTGTGTGTGCCATTTATGGCCTGCCGATTCCGAGGATCTCTTCTCGAGGATCTTCTTCGCGGCCTCAAAAGTCTCCTCTGAAATGATCGGTGCGTGGTTGCTCTCGAAGACCTCCTTGGCCCAAATGAAGCGACCGATGTAGAACACGCTTCTGAGGATGACAAGGACGCTCTTGCGGTTGAATTTCTTTCCCCGCTTGGTTCGATATCCTGCCTCGTTTAAGCGGTGAGCGATGGCACTCGATCCATCTTTCCCCGCAGTGTATTGGTCGAATATCTTTTCTATGATCACTGCTTCTTCCGGCACGATATCGAGTCCAGTCTTTGAATCAAATCGATAGCCTAACGGGACTCGGCCGCCTGGCCAGTCTCCCGTCTGGGCCTTTCGTTTCATTCCCAGCTTTACTCGAGATACAATCGATTTTTGTTCGAATTCAGCCATGACCCCTAGCATCTGGAACATCATTTTCCCGGACGGACTGGCGGTGTCAAAGGACTCGGTAACGCTTCGGAGGGAGACACCATACCCGGACAGCTCATCAGCAAGTATCGCGAGCTCAGCAACTCTTCTGGACAGCCGGTCCACACGTAGAACCAGAAGGACATCAAAGGCACTTGCTTGGGCGTCCGCGAGCATTTGCTGAAGCTCCGGCCGATTCAGATGTGTGCCGCTTGCACTGTCCCGGTAGGTCTTGTAGAGAGTCCAGGACTCGTCATAGATGGACTTTGCGAAGGATGACAGCCGCTCTTCTTGAGCCCCGAGGGAATACCGCTGCTTTTCCTCGTCGAGGGAAATTCTGCAATAGAAAGCTACTCGTTGTATTGTATTTTCGGCCTTGGCAATCAATTCAGATCCTTCGACGGCTTGGATTGGTGACTAGCTTCGCTAGCTGCATCCATCCCTCTTGGCCGCACATCATTCAACTCATTAGTGGACTGTGAATCCACATTCTGGCCTTTTCCTGGAGACTCCTGGCGATCAGGCGGCGAATCCTCCTGAGAACGCAGAATGATGTACCCGTCCACGAGGATCTCGGCGATCTCGTGAAGCGGGTTAGGGCTGCCACTGGGGCGAGTCACTTGGCGTCTTTGTCCTTGGGTTCGGGTGCGGCGACTGCCTTGGCAAGAGAGGCCAGGCGAGCTAGGACGGCGTTTTGGATAGCCTCGGCTGCTTGAGCGTTGATTGGGTGGAAGTAGGGGTGCCGAGTTCCACCAGCACTGACCTTATTGGGATATGTGAGAAATAGACTCCCATCTGTGCCCTTTCGTAGGGCGACGTTGTCCAACCTGACGGCGTTGGCTACGACGATCGATACCCAGCCCATCAACCCATCGGACCCGCTGTCAACCACGCGGACCTTGATGTCGGAAATCGGGAAATCAGGGGCCATCACTCGATTGCTCCTTCGGATGCCATCTTTGGATTGTTCTCGCGACGAGCCTGCCTATCAGGCAGGCAAGGTGAGGAGCGATCTGAGTGGTAGAGGGGTGAGGTTATTCCCAGTCCAAGAGTTATTATGTCAAAGTTAGACGTCAGACGTCTGGAGAAATGTCGCACCCCGACAGGGTCTAAGCGTTTGCACCAATGAGTAGTTAGACTGGATTCTGGGAGGACGGGGGGTGCGACAGAAGTGCGACGCTGGCGCGACGGAAGTGCGACATCTGTGCGACTTTTGTGCGACAAATTCTCTGTGGGGCTTTCGTATACTTGCTTTGCTTGCGTCCATACTTTCAGATCCGGAACTTCCGAACCCGGGCTCCACCACAATGGTCGACAGCATCGGTTTCCACTTAGATCCGTCGAAATAATGCCTATCAGTCCGATTTCCAGGAGAAGTTTGGTGGCTCGTTGGTAGGTTCGAGAGTGAAACTTGTTGCCGTGTTTTGACAGTTTGCTTGGAATAATGGCGACTGAATTTCTTTGGCCCCGCATTCGGTCATCAGGTCCAAATCCTCTACCCTGGATTAGCACACGGTCGATGAAATTCAGCAGTTCTTGCTCACTTTTCCGAAATTTGTGAATAGGGAAACCCGCCTCTCTTGCTAATTGTCGCCATTTTGGAAACGAATAGGGGGCCGAGAATATGTCCGTAGAGTGGGGCCGGTTTTTAGGGCTGGAACTGACTTGAGGGCCAGGTATCCGATTTTGGATGCCTGTGCTGCTATTGGATTCGAGGGCTGCAAGTTCCGCCGTGAATGATTCAGAGACGGATTGGACTGGTGTGTCACCGCTCCATTGGGAATAGAAATCATTCTTTGAAATCTTGATGGAGAATTCTTTCAACTTCGAAATGGAACGACGATCGCCTAGTCGAGCTTGCAAAAGAGTTTCCGGAAGGCCTTCAAGGCCTGGGCACTGAGCGAGCTCGCATATCATAGTTCCAGTTAGTTTTGGACAGCTCATGTCAACCGGCCTGCCCTGCACGAAAGGGCACCAATAGAAGATCGGAATTGCACGCCGGGGGACGGCCGAGAATCACCAGCGTTGGAACGACGAGCTCTACTTGGCTCCCCGGCGATTGGGGGTTGATTCGTAACGCAGGATAATTGCCAGTAATCGATCGGGGCGATTGCTGCTGGGGGGAGACAGCAGTTTGATGGGCAGGGAGTATGTGAACAGTTGGGATCGAAGTCATTGCCATTTCTCATCTCGCTTCGAGGGTAAAAGTCGAATCGAGTGAGCACGATACCAAAATGAGGAAATGGGTTGAGTCCCACAATCCGGGGCAAAATACGGAATTATGTAACCGATAATTTCTACAGCCGTGAAACAGCTTTTTTTACAAGTCTGAGATACGAATGCGGTTGGACATTGTCGTCGGAGTCGGGAGTCACAAAGGAATTAATATACATCATTACGTAATCGACTAAATTTGGAAAAATGCTGGAAGTCGATGCTCCCGGTCGTTTGTGGATGACATCCGAATACACTTTAGCGAGGCGACCTATGAAAAACAGCTCGGTGGAGTGTTCCGGGGCACCTCTCTTTGGTGAAACCCGAGCTACGGCCCACCCGAAGAAGAGTGCATGTTCCTCTTCATCCGATAACGGAATGTCTAAATCGGTAGGCGACAATTTTTTGACTTCTTTTAGGTCGAGTTTAAGAAAGGAGTCGAGACTTCTTGCGATTTTGTCTAGTTGGTTTTTAAGTGAGTCCAAGATGTCACAAGGGTCCTCGTCATAGTGGTTTATGATCGCGTATTCGATGAGATCGCTATCATTGTTGTTTTCCATTTCATGTAGCTTCCCAAGTAGTGTGTGGAAGGACTTCGACAGAGATTCGAATTTCTTCCTCCTTTGGGCCGGTGATTCTCTGCGCACGTGGGAAGGTAAGACCCATAATTCTACATACTGATTCGCTTCATCTTCCCATTCTGCGATTAGTTCGTCGGCCTTACTCTCATGCCTACTAAGTAGAGAGCGGAGTTGATTTTTTTGCAGGTCCGAAAAAGTAAAAGTCTTGCGATTGCAATTAGTGTCGTGGTGCATCAGAGATTATCCATCCTTGTGCCTGAGAAACCTTTCGGGTAGTTTACCAGAAGAAGACCCGCCTTTTCAATCGCTCGCGGATATCCCCATTCGACTTTGATCTTCCTTGCGCACAAATCAATTTGTTGTCGCGTCCCAGTCAATGGAGATCGATCGTCATGCGAATGTTCCAATCCCTTCCAAGTTACATCGGAGGCAAGCGGAAATTGCTCGGGACAATTTTCCGAAACCTGCCGGGGCCCGAGATTGCGCCTACGTTCGTTGATCCCTTCCTGGGGGGGGGAGCCGTCTCGCTTTTAGCCAAGGCCCGAGGCCACCGGGTGCTCTGCAATGACGTGGCGGAGCGCAGCTTCATCGTTGGTAAAGCCCTGATCGAAAACCACCAAGGCAAGTTGACGCACGCCGACCTGGTCAAGCTTTCCCTAAGCACGGAGGTCAAAGGCTATGCAGAATCCCAACTCTCCCCGCATGTCTTTCCTGTTGACCATGCTGCTCATCTTGACTGCTGTCTTCACAATGCTCAACACCTCCAAGGCGCTAAGCGGTGGCTGGCCAAGTTGCTGATCGTTAAGTATGCCTTGAGGTTACGACCAATGGGAAATTTTGGGGCGCGCAAAATTATGCTGCAGGTTGCTGGTGGCGAATGGGAGGACATGAATGTCAACTATGTTCGCGACCTGGTTAACCGCGGCCTGCCCCGTCACCCGATCAGATTGGCCGAGAAGCTTCTGCCTCAGATTAACAGCGGCGTGTTCAGCAACGGGCAGCAGAACCAAGCGCACCGGGCTGACGTTCTCGAGTTCCTGGGCAAAGTGGAGGGTGACGTCTGTTATCTCGACCCGCCCTACGCCGGGACCCAGTCCTACGAGCACGCCCTCAAACCCTTGGACGAGCTTCTTTACGGGGGGCCGATCAAGATTACTCCCAACCCATATTCGATTCGACCGCCTACCGAGACGCACCCTCCACTGTTCGAGGCTGCATCACATAT
>JAHOYU010000192.1 GCA_019038625.1 Candidatus Latescibacterota bacterium
CACTACTACTACTACTTATTTATTAAAATACTCTGGAGTAATAGGAACCTGTTGTGGACACCTTCGGATATTATTGTTTTTTCTTGTAAATCCCGGAGTTTTGACTTATGCTTTTTTTCTATTTGTTGTTTTTTCAATATTGGTTTTCAGGTTTTAATAATCGATACGATCAGGAGGTTTCGGCGTGAAGATAATAGTTCCGCTGGGTGAACTGAACAAGAAGATGAACGCTGTTTCGGCTGTAGTCCCCGGAAAGACTACCATGCCGATTCTATCTATGGCGCTTGTCGTGGCCGATGACTCCGGAATAGCCTTTTCAGCAACAGACCTTGACATTTCAGTGACCACAAGAGTCAGTGGAAATATAGAAGAACAAGGCAGGATCGCTGTTCCCGCAAAAAAGATCGCCGAGATAGTAAAATCTCTTCCCGGCGGAGACGTGAACATAGAAGCCGATGGAGAAAAACTCATAATAAAATGCGGCAAGAGCAAGTTTACTGTCAACGGCCGAAATCCTGAAGATTTCCCAAAACTCCCAAAACAGGAAAGCAGGACAGAATTCACGATCGATTCCGGATTCCTCGGAAAGATGATACGGAAGACCATATATGCAGTGTCAACTGACCTGACGAGGCCGGCGCTATGTGGAGTGAAATGGGAAACGGACCGCGGTGGCATCCTTATGGTCTCTACTGATGGACACAGGCTGGCAAAAGTAGAAGCTAAGCTGTCCCTGGGCGATATTCAGAAATCAGAAGTCATTGTTCCTCCGAAGGCCCTTTCGACCTTCAAGGCATTTGCGGAAAAGGACGAGATGATAAAGGTCAGTATCGGGGATAACAGTATCTCGTTCGAGATGACCGATGTATCCATATATTCACGGTTGCTCGAAGGGCCCTTTCCCAACTATCAGAAGGTTATACCTGTAAAGAACGAAAAGGAGCTCCTGGTATCAAAGGACCTTCTTTCGTCGGCGACAAAAAGAGTATCTATTCTCTCGGACGCACTGACACATCAGGTGATTTTCTCTGTTTCAAAGGATAAGCTGACTCTGCATGTGACGACTCAGGATCTGGGAGAGGCGAGGGAAGAGCTGGAGGCCACATACTCGGAAGACGAGATGGAGATCGGATATAACGCGGCATATGTTCAGGACATTCTCAGGACGATGGAAGGCGACGATATAGCTTTTCATCTCGACAAACCCGACAATGCGGGAATGGTCATGCCTGTGGATCAGGGCGGAGACTTGAAACATCTCTGTATAGTGATGCCTCTCAGGATAAATTGATCTACGGGGCAGGGAAGTGTGGTGAACGGGGATGATCATCAGGGAGATTCGCGCCGTTAATTTCAGAAATATCGCCGGCGCCGAGCTCGGGTTTTCTGGGTCATTCAATTTTATCTCCGGCAAGAACGCTCAGGGAAAGACAAGCCTTCTGGAGGCGATCCATATTTTTTCTCTCGGGCGGTCGTTCAGGACCTCAAAAGTTGCCGAGATGATCACCTTCGGTGAGGATTATTTCTATCTCAAGCTGAGCTGCGAGAGTGATACGGGAATATGTCTCGATATCGAGTTGTCACTGGAGCAGGGAGGCAGGATAAGGGCGAAGGTGAACGGAGACCGCCAACCGGGCGTCTCTTCGATCATCGGGTTGATACCTTCTGTGATATTTACTCCTGGAGATGTCGAGCTTTCATCCGGACCTCCTGCCGTGAGAAGATTGTTTGCGGATTATACCGCCGCCCAGGTCTCACCCGAGTTTCTTGTAGACCTGAAAGAATTCCGCAGGATCCTGGCGCAGAGGAACTCTCTTCTGAGAAAGATCTCGTTGGGGGAAGGCGGGGCGGAGGAGCTTGAGGCATGGAACAGCGCTTTTGTAGAAAAGGGAGCCTCGGTTGCAAGAGGGAGAAGAGAGATACTTTCGGGGCTTGCTGAAAAAGCAGCCGGGATATATGACGAGATCAGGGGAGGGGAAAGATTCGGGCTCGATTACAGGTGTTCCTTTGGAGACAGGGAAAGAGAACTTGAGGAATCTCTGGCAGCCGCGCTGGTGCGTGTGTCAGGAAGCGAAAAAAGAAGGGGATATTCCCTGGCAGGACCTCAGTACGACGATATAGTATTGACTCTTGATGACGTCGACCTGAGAAAATATGGGTCACAGGGGAGAAGACGGCTGGCCGCGATCGTGATGAAGCTGGCGCAGGCAGGAACGATAATGGAAAAAAGGGCTGAGAGGCCCGTCGTTCTTCTGGATGATATTTTCTCCGAACTCGATGGCGAGACTTCTGCGGGGGTAAGGGGCCTGCTTTCGAGTGGGTACCAGAGTTTTATTACTTCCCCGAGAAAGGAGCAGCTTGACACTGCCGGAAGCGGAGCCCTTGAGCTGGTTGTGGAGCGAGGTGTTTTCAAAGGTGTGGGGGTGTCTGCGAACGGGGAAGAAAGGGGTTGACTCGGGGAGATTTTCCTTTATTTTTTGAGGGTTTGGTAATACAATGGCGGGATGAGAAAAGGTGCTTGAGGAGCAGGAAAATGCGGCCTGAGACATCACTTGAAAAAGCAAGCGCGATTCTACCAAAAGTGTTCAGAGCAATGGGCCTTGAAAGCAGGATAGAAGCTGTGAGGCTCCGAGCGGAATGGGTGGAGGTCGTCGGCGAAACGGTTGCGGCTAGATGTCGGCCCGGAGATGTTCACGAAGGCACCCTTTTTGTGATGGTGGAAAACAATGTCTGGATGCAGGAGATCAGGTTTCACCAGGACAGGATAATTAGACGGATCAGGGAGAGGTTCCCCGGACTTGGTGTGAGGGGGATCCGGTTGTTTATAGAAAGGGAAAGAAACGAGGGATGAGCAAGGAATACAACGCAAAAGGGATCCAGGTGTTGAAGGGGCTAGATGCGGTCAGGAAAAGACCCGCGATGTATATCGGGAGCACCGATATTCACGGACTGCATCACATGATATACGAAGTAGTGGATAACAGTATCGACGAAGCGATGGCTGGGCATTGCGACAAGATCACGATAACTATCGCAGAGGAGGGGTGCGTGACCGTGACCGATAATGGACGCGGCATCCCCGTCGATATACACCCCACACAGAAGAAACCGGCAGTCGAGGTCGTGATGACTACTCTGCATGCCGGGGGAAAATTCGACCACGACAGCTACAAGGTGTCAGGAGGCCTTCACGGTGTCGGTGTCTCGGTGGTGAACGCGCTGTCTTCCTGGCTGGAAGTCGAGATCTTCCGTGACGGCAAATCGTACACGCAGCGGTACGAGAAGGGCAAGCCGGTCACGCCCCTTAATGCGGTACCGCACAACGGGAAGAAGAAAAAGACCGGGACGATAGTCAAATTTATGCCGAACGAAAAGATCTTTTCGACCCTGGAATACAGCTTTGACACGCTCTCGTTGAGGATCAGGGAGCTTGCCTTCCTCAACAAGGGCATCAATCTTGTGTTTCTGGACGAACGTTCCGGCAAGAGCCATGACTTCAAGTATGACGGCGGTATCGTCTCGTTTGTGAGCTTCCTCAACGAGAACCGGGCAGTCCTGCACAAGAAGCCGATATATATCTTTGATAATACCGATCCATACGAGGTGGAGATCGCTATTCAGTACAATGATTCGTATGGAGAAAAGATGTTCTGCTTTGCGAACAATATTAATACTGTCGATGGCGGGACCCATCTAATAGGATTCAAATCGGCGCTGACAAGGACATTGAACAGCTACGCGACGAAGAACAACCTGTTCAAGAAGGGCCAGAAGATATCGCTTTCAGGAGATGATGTGCGTGAGGGGATAACTGCTGTGATCAGCGTCAAGCTGCCCGACCCGCAGTTCGAGGGACAGACGAAAGGCAAGCTGGGCAACAGCGAGATCAAGGGGATAGTGGAGACGATAGTCGGGCAGAGGCTCGGTGAGTTTTTCGAGGAAAATCCCAAGGTAGGGAAAAAGGTCATAGAAAAAGCTACTCAGTCGGCCAGGGCGCGGGACGCGGCGCGAAAGGCGAGGGAGCTGGTACGGAGAAAATCGATCCTCGAATCAAGCGCTCTTCCCGGAAAACTTGCGGACTGTTCCATGACCGACCCGGAACAGTGCGAACTATACCTGGTCGAGGGGGATTCGGCGGGCGGTTCAGCCAAGCAGGGACGAGACCGCAGGTTCCAGGCGATACTTCCGCTGAAGGGCAAGGTCCTTAATGTGGAGAAAGCCAGGCTGGACAAGGTCCTCTCCAACGAGGAGATCAAGACGATCATAACTGCTCTCGGCACTGGCATAGGCGAGGAATTCGACCTGGAGAAGGCCCGCTACAGGAAGATCATCATCATGACAGATGCCGATGTGGACGGAGCCCACATCAAGACGCTTATTCTTACCCTCTTTTTCAGGTATATGCCCAAACTTATAGAAAGCGGATGTATCTATATCGCTCAGCCGCCTCTATACCGGTTGAAAAAAGGCAAAACAGAGACCTATGTCTACAACGACAAAGAAAAAGACAGCACGATGAAGGAGATGGGTGGGTCAAAAGGAGTCTACCTCCAGAGATATAAGGGTCTCGGCGAGATGAATCCCGACCAGCTCTGGATGACGACCATGGACCCGGAGCGACGGACGATACTGAAGGTCACTCTGGAGGATGCGGTCGAGGCTGACCATGTCTTTACGATGCTGATGGGTGACAAGGTCGAGCCACGAAAGAAATTTATTCAGGAAAACGCGCTGGCGGTCAAGAATCTCGATGTGTGACCGGGGGCGGCATAAATAACAATTGGGAAGAAGGGTCTTTCCGCCAGGATAAGCCGGCTGGAACGAGACGGTGAACAGCGGAAGACGGAGGAGGAACGACTGAATGGACCTGAACAGGCAACGGGTAATACCGGTCAACATAGAAGATGAGATGAAGACGAGCTATCTCGATTATTCGATGAGTGTCATCGTGTCGAGAGCGCTGCCGGACGTAAGAGACGGGCTGAAGCCCGTACACCGGCGGATCCTGCTTGCCATGAACGACCTTAGTCTGGCGCACAACAAGCCATACAGAAAATCGGCAAAGCTGACAGGTGATGTCACTGGTAACTACCACCCTCACGGGACGAACTCGGTCTACGATGCCGTAGTCAGGCTGGCGCAGGACTTCTCTCTGAGATATCCTCTCGTCGACGGACAGGGCAACTTTGGATCGATCGACGGAGATCGTGCCGCTGCAGAGAGGTACACGGAAGTCCGGATGAAGGCGATCGCCGAGGAAATCCTGGCCGATATTGAGAAAGAAACGGTCGAGTTCGGGCCAAACTACGATGAGACCAGGCAGATGGCCCTCGTGCTTCCCTCGAAAGTGCCTAACCTGCTCATCAACGGTGCGTCGGGGATCGCCGTGGGAATGGCGACGAATATCCCGCCTCACAACATCACAGAAATAATCGAAGGTCTCCAGGCCCTGCTCAAGGATCCGGAAATGGAAGACGAGAAACTCTTCGCCTTTGTCAAGGGGCCGGATTTCCCGACGGGTGGAATAATATACGGCAGAGGGGGAATACGGGAAGCGTACACGACAGGCAGGGGAAAGATCATAGTACGGGCCCGGGCCAACATTGAGACACAGAAGAGCGGCAAGACAAGTATCGTGATCTCCGAGATACCGTACCAGACGAACAAGGCGTCGATCATCCAGAAGATAGCCGAACTTGTCAGGGCAGGTAAGCTGACAGGGATCTCCGATATCCGGGACGAATCGGACAAGGACGGACTGAGAATGGTCGTCGACCTTAAGAGAGATTCGTATCCGAAAGTCGTTCTCAACCAGCTTTACAAACATACGCAGCTTCAGGCGACCTACGGGATCATAATGCTGTCGCTGAACAAACTGCTTCCCGAGGTGATGAACCTGAGAAGGATGATGACCCTCTTCCTCGAACACAGGGAAGATGTCATCACGCGAAGGACGAAGTACGACCTCAGGAAGGCCGAAGAACGGGCCCATATTCTCGAGGGATACAAGATAGCTCTCGACAATATCGACGCGATAGTGAAGTTGATCAAGCAGAGCGCTTCTCCTTCCGAGGCCAGAAATGGCCTGATAAAGAAATTCAGCCTGAGTGAGATCCAGGCCCAGGCTATCCTCGATATGAAACTCCAGAGGCTCACGGGCCTCGAGAGAAAGAAGATCGAGGAGGAATACCTCGCGCTTATCCAGAAGATCGCCTATTACAAGTCGATCCTGGAGAACAGGGATATGCTTCTCGATATCATCACCAAAGAACTGGGTGAACTGCTGGAAAGATTCGGAGACGAGAGGCGCACGGAGATAGTCGACGCGGAAGGCGATTTCCAGATCGAGGACCTCATCGCCGAAGAGGATATGATAATCACGATAACCCACTCGGGATACATAAAGAGGATCCCTGTCGATACCTACAAGAGACAGCGCAGGGGTGGGAAGGGGATAACAGGGCTTGGGATGAAAGATGAGGATTTCGTCGAACAGATCTTCATCGCTTCAACACACAGCTACATCCTGTTTTTCACTGACGCCGGCAAGTGCTACTGGCTCAAGGTGCACGAGATACCGCAGGGCGGAAGGCTGGCCAGGGGAAAAGCCATTGTCAATCTTCTCGAGATGTCGAGAGAAGAAAAAATCAACGCCTTTATCCCGGTCAGCGATTTCGGAGCGGATGCCTACCTGATGATGGCCTCGAAAAAAGGATTTATCAAAAAGACTCACCTGTCAGCCTACGCCAACCCCAGGAGGGGGGGCATCATAGCGATCCGGCTGCGGGAAGACGACCGACTGATCCGGGCCAAGCTTACTTCGGGAAGTGACGACATCATCCTCGCGAAGCGCAAGGGCAAGGCGATACGATTCAAGGAATCAGACGTCAGGCAGACGTCAAGGGCCACACAGGGAGTGAAGGGTGTCACCCTGGACGGAGACGACGAAGTCGTCGAGATGGTCGTCGTGAAGAGAAACACAGCCCTCCTTGTAATCACAGAGAATGGTTATGGCAAACGGACGAGGATCACGGAGTTCAGGAATATCAAGCGTGGTGGCAAGGGTGTCGTGTGTATCCCGACCGTTGGTCGCAACGGGGACCTGGTGACCGTGAAAGAAGTACTCGATGATGAAGAGGTGATGATCATCACAAAGAACGGTATGATCATCCGCTGCCCGGTCGGAGGGATCTCGATTATCAGAAGGCCGGCCCAGGGAGTCCGAGTCATTAAAATGAATGAGGGTGATTCCGTTGTCGATGTGGCGCTTGTCGCTGGCGAAGATGAAAACGGGGATGAAAACGGCAGCGAGGGGCCGGAACTGGAAGCTGGTCCGGGCGATGAAAAAACCACAGAAAACATGGATGATCCCGGGGACGAAGAAGAAAGCGGCGAAGAAAATAATATAGATGACGGAGAAAAATGAGACAGCGGGCAGGCATAAGCATTGTTCTGTCTATGGCAGTCCTGGTAGTGACTATCGTCACGATGACTGTCACGGCAGGAGCTGTCTGGCAAGACGATTCGCGTGGAGAAAAGACAGTTTTCGGCTTGAGGAATGGCCGTATCTCGATAAATCTCCCCGAAAACGGGATGCTGAGAGAATGTCAAAACGCTGGAATGACTCTCGGGGCCAGATGGCCGGGGGACAAAGGGTCGGAGTTTCTTGGGGG
>JAHOYU010000193.1 GCA_019038625.1 Candidatus Latescibacterota bacterium
GCATTATCCCGTCGAACGACCTCTCTCCCCCTGACAGATGACTGATCACCCAGATGTGCAGAAGAAGATAAAAGATCAATCCAAGGCCGGACAGGCGATGAAGTATCCAGGCAAACGTACCCATGTGTATCCGGTAACGCTTGATCACCCTCATCGGGCTCCTCCCAGGTTAAAGAAACCTACAGGGGTCCAGGATGATGCCCGGAACCCCTATTTTCACTCTGACTTTTGGTATAAAAGCCAGTACTTAAGAACTTCAAGGTACAATAACACCTTCAACCGGACCAGTCAATTGCTCTTGGACATCTATCTGTCGTTTTTCCTTTTCGCTGGCTGCAATCGGTAATACAATGGCGATTAACGCTTGCAGAAGGAGTGATCCGTGCCCGGCATACATCTTTACCATTCCGGCAGAAACGGCCTGGGCGGCCTTGAGGACCTCGCCCTCAGGTCGGCAGAATCTCTTGTCCACGGAGACGACTACAAGCTCAAGACCATCGTTTCGACCGACAATTGTTTTATCGGGGCCACCTACCACCCTGCCTACCCGGTGACTACCTTCGAGAACGATGATTTTCTGATCATCCTCGAGGGGATGATATACGGAATGAGCCATGCGAAAATAGACCGGCGCCTGGCCAGCCTCTCTTCTGCCCTCTATCCGGGAGGAAGACCGGCTGCGACCGGTTCTCTCAAGCGCGCCGCCGCCTGGATCCTCGATACAGACGGTGATTTCATCATCCTCATCATGCACAGGGCCAGCGGCCACATCACGATCCTCAACGACGCTCTGGGGAGGCTCCCCCTCTATATCCACAACGATGCCGGAAGACTCGTCATATCCAGGGAGATCAGATTCATCTCCTCCCTTCTCGGCGATATCGGATTCGATCGGAACGGCATCGCGCAATACCTTCTCCTTGGATTCATGCCTGGTAACGGGACATTCCTGGAAGACATTTTCAGGGCAGGACCGGGAACGGTCATAAGGGCCGGGCAGGTCGAAGAGAATGGACCGCATCGGGTCAGCATCGATATGACCCGTACCTTCGATTTTTCTATCAGAAAACACAGGGGACGCGACCTCGGCATATGTTCGACCGATCTCGTCGATATTTTCAAAACAGCCTGCAGGGACAGAAGCTCAGGGGACAATACCCCCGTCCTGGCGATGAGCGGTGGACTCGATTCGAGGGCGGTGGGTGCGGCGCTGCGTGCCGAAAAGATCGAAGTCAGGGGTGCAACATTCATCGACCATCTCGGTATAGCGGCAAAAGATGTGGATATCGCCGCAGAGATCGCTGACGTGTTGGATATTGAATGGAAACTCTTCGAACCAGGTCCCGCCACGGGAAATGATGTTCTCAAGCTGCTCAGGATCAAGAGCGGGGACAACTCCCTGGGAATGAGTTTTGCCGTGCCTCTCTTCGACTCTATCAGGGACTCATGGGGAGACAGGATCACATACTTCACCGGCGAAGGCGGCGGCCTGATGTTTCCGGATAATCGGCCGTACAGGCAGATGAAGGGAATCGACGAACTGACCTCTCACCTTCTCTCGAGAAACTCCGTCCTTCCGATATCCCGGGTCTCCGAGATAACGGCGATACCGGAAGACGACATCAGGCAGTCGGTATCGGCAATACTCGGCTCCTACCCGGAACTGGATCCCGCGATGAAATACATCCACTTCATGATATGCGAAAGAGATATGAAATGGTCCTTCGACGCGGAGGATAGAAACAGATTCTGGTTCTGGTCCGTATCACCATTCAATTCGGCCCCATTCCTCGATTACGTGATGAACTGCCCTGACGAGATGAAGTCAGGTTACCGCCTCTACCGTGAATTCCTGATGAAGCTCTCGCGAGAAGCGGCCTCGATTAAAAACGTGAACTGGAACATCCCCATCTCCGGATCGAAATACAGGCTGTATCTCGCGGCCAGGGATATCTACTACCGTTTTCCTCAGGCGCTGAAAACATTTATAAAAGGAAAGATGAAATATGACTATGTCACGGTCGGGCCCTACGATCAGGACTCGGCGCTGATGACATGTTTTAAAACGCAGCTTGAGAGATGTCCCGCAATCGGTTCGATAGTGTCGATGCCCTGGATAAAGCAGAGGGTCCCCGGGATGAATAAATACAGCTTTGACCACCTCTTCACCGTAACATCTCTCATCGAGGACCTCGTGACCGGCAGGAGCACACTGAGCGAATTCGACGACACAGGCCTTATCTGACGGGAATACCGGATCAGCGTCCGGGCCTGTCCTTCTTACTGTGAAGCGATTTCCTGAGTTTCCCCGCAAGTTCCGGAGGAAGGGCTTTTCCCTCGGGGCGCATGATCTGTTCTCCACCTTCTTCCTCGACCGGGACCGGATCGTACGGTTCGATCTGCAGGAGCAGGTGCAGGATCACCAGGGCGGCCTCCTTGTCGGGGATCATCCCTCTCGCCCCTGTATCGGGGTCGAGCTGTGTGAAAGGGGGTATCGGGGAACCGACACATGAGGGGCATCCCCGTTTGCATCCACAGGTCGTTATCAGCTCGTGAGCCGCTACCATGATATCTTCTATGATCTCGTATACCTTAAGGGCGAACCCGAGACCTCCGGGATACTTGTCGTAGATGTAGACGGATGGACTGTCTGTCGAACGGGAATTCACTGTCGTTCCTATATCGAGAGGGTCGCACATCACAAATAACGGAACAACTTCGCGCAGGACGTTGGACAGGCCGAGCAATCCCTCTCCCGGCACCCTGCCACACTTTCTGACCGACTCGAACACTCCCGCGGGGGGCGTCAGCCAAGTACCTGCGGTCTCGAGGACCTGGGGAGGCAGGTCGCACTTGCCGTAACCGATCGAATCCCGACTGCCGAATTTTATCTTGCGGAACATGAATGTAAGGTCGGTGACCGAGACGTCGCCGAATGCTTTTCTGCAGAGTCTCCAGACACCGTTCTTCTCCTCGCTGTCGACCTTCACCTGCGTCTCCGTTATAGACTGGGTGTAGTAGTCGATGTTGGTCTTCTCTATGAACGCTATCTTCTTCTCGATATCGAGGTCGCGGACGAAATATGTCTCTGCTTCGTGCAGGTAGACAGCCTGTGGATGCACCTGCTGAAACGCGCTCGCCTCGTCGATCGTGCCGATTACAATATTGCCCGCCGATTCGTCGATGATCGTGTAGATATTCGGCGAGATATTGCGCAGGTTGACAGAGGCGCTCGGATAACCATGCCCTCGCCAGTACCACTTGCCCTTGACAAAATTCAAATCCATCTCGTCCTCCAGCAGATCGGCTATGGCAGGAGCATATTCACCCATCTCCTCGACTTCTCCGGCGCCGAGGGGCAGCTCGAAGGCGGCGGCCCTCATCTGGCCCAGCAGCACATGGGGGTTTGAAGGATCGATTATGGCATTCTCCGGAGACCTCCCGAAGAAATAGTCGGGGTGCCTTACGAGATACTGGTCCAGGGGAGAATTGTGTGGAAGAAAGAATACCAGCGAGTCTTCATCTCCCCTCCCGGCCCTGCCCGCCTGCTGCCATGTCGAGGCTATCGATCCCGGATAGCCTACTATGACGGAAGCGTGAAGCGCCCCTACGTCTATCCCCAGCTCCAGGGCGTTCGTGCTGATGACTGCCTTCAGTTCACCCTCGAAAAGCCTTCTCTCTATCTCCCTTCTCTCCTCTGGAAGATACCCACCCCTGTAAGGGTGTACAGAGTCTTTCATCGATGCTCTGTGTTCGCCGAGTTTTTCGCGGGTATACCTTGTGATCACTTCACTCACGACCCTGGCACGGACAAAGGCGATGGTCTGGACATCGTCGAGGACCAGCCTGCTGACGAGATCGGCCGCCTCGGAATTCGGACTCCTTCTCTCCATCCCCGCCTCATCGATCGTCGGGGGATTCCACATCAGAAAATGTTTCCGGCCCCGCGGCGAACCGTCTTTTTTGACTACATGGACCTTCGAACCGATCAGCCTCGAAGAATGTTCGCCGGGATTCGCGATGGTCGCCGATGATGCGGCAAACACGGGTGCGGCCCCGTAATGTGCGCAGATCCTCTTCAGCCTCCCGATGACGTTGGCCACATGCGAACCGAACGTACCCCTGTAACTGTGTATCTCGTCGATCACGACAAACCGGAGCCTGGTGAAGAACGGCGCCCACTTCGCGTGGTTCGGCAGGATGCCCGAATGAAGCATATCGGGGTTGGTCAGCAGTACCTGTGCCTCATCGCGAAGCTTGCGCCTCAGCGCCCCCGGTGTATCGCCATCGTAGGTGCCGGCGTGGAAACCTATTCCGTTTTCTCCTCCATACCTGTTTATCACTCTGAGCTGATCCTGGGCCAGGGCCTTGGTGGGGAAAAGGTAGAGAGCCCTGCTTTCGGGGTCCTCTACCAGACTTTCCAGGACGGGGATATTGTAGCACAGGGTCTTTCCACTGGCGGTCGAGGTCACTATAACGGTGTCATGACCTTTTCTCAGCAAATCGACAGCCGCGACCTGGTGAGTATAGAGGCTCTCAATACCCGATCTTTTAAGAACGTCTGAGAGTACTGCCGGCAGTGGCGTCTTCAATTCGCCGAACCTGCCCTTCCTGGCTTTTATCGTATGTGTATGTGCGATCTGGTCGGAGTAGAAATCATCCACCCGAATTTTTTTTAGAAATCTCTCAACGTCCACAGCCACTCCTTCTGCCCGTCCATCGGGATCTCTCACCTTCCGGACAGGAATAATGTCACCAGTTCGAGCATCGAATAGAGATCGAGCCTGTTGTGATGTATCACGGTCGCCATATGTCCGGCGTCCCCGTTCCTTACAAAATCATGATACGCACCGGGTATGCGACTGCCCGGTATGTCGCCCTTGCGTTTTCTTCCCAACAGATGTACCTCAAGGGTCTGAAGCTTGTGGTTCGGCGTCCTTTTACCGACACCCTTCCTCGCCACCTTCAGGAGGTCTACATGCACCGGCGGCGGGCTGAAAGGTATCTTTCCGGACGACATCCTCGCGGCAATGAACGGGATGTCAAAGCCGATACCGTTGAAGGTGACAAGCATCTTGAATCTCAAGAAAAGGGATTCCAGAAATACGAGGATATTCCTCTCCTCGGTGTAATCACGGGCGAAAAGTTGATCGATCATCAATCTGTCTCCGCTCGTATACATAAGGCCGACCAGAAAGAGAGGACAGTTGCTCAGGCCAGTCGTCTCGATATCGAGGTAGCAGATATCTTCCGGCCGGGCCTGTGTCACCGGCATCAACCCTGACAGTTCCGGCCTGATATCCTGTAAATCGCCCGTGATCGTCGCAAGGTACTCCTCATGCACCTTCCCGGCGTTATCCCATATCTCGCCTGCCTCGGCCAGCACCCTGTAGAATGGCCCGGATCCGGATTGCTCGACCGAGCCGCTCACCAGCATCTCAAGAGAGCCGCTTGCGGCAGGGACATCAGGCTCATCCACAACCCTGCCCGACGCATCCCCGTATTTCCCGACGACCCTCCCGATATCTCCCTGCGTGACCGGCTTGAAAAGATCCTCGCCTATCGACGGTATGGCCCGCCTGCCGAAGGCGTTTTCCGCTTTTTTCTTCAACGCTTCCAGTTCTTCTTTCAGGTCGTTTTTCCGTTCATCCATCAAGGCGCCTCCGTTTTGTGACGATACAGCAGGTGAGGACAAGTTTCAATCCGGAATGGCCCCTATTCTGAATTGGACCCATTCTTTTCTTGACGGTTTACTTGTTTTTTGCATATCTTTCGGCATGTTTTTCGCATGAACAGATAGGTGACATGGACAGGAACAGATTTATAGTAGCAGTAATAATGGTCGGTACGATGGCGGGCATGTTCTATCTCGCCTTCAGGGACGGGTCATCACCCGTGCAGCCGGCCGCCGAAGCCTCGCTGGGGCCAGTTTCTATCCAGATGCCGGTGGATACCCAGGCGATCGCCGAAATGGAAGCCCTCAGCCCTTCCCCATCCAGAATTCAGACGGTCAACAAGAACGAGGCATTCTTCGACCTGATGCAGAAGAACGGATTTACACCCCAGGAAATAAACGAGATAGCAAAGGCAGCAAAACCCATTTACAACTTCCGGCGCATCTATCCCGGTCAGACATACGAAATATTCAAAAACGCCGATGGCACATTCGCGTCTCTGGATTTCACGGTCGACGAGGAAAGATATATAGAGGTGACTTCAGGAGAGGGCGGGCTTTCGGTAGCTGAAAAGAGATTTCCCTTTGAGCTGGTTACCAGGGTCGCTTCCGGGCTTATTACCCATTCGCTCTTCGCCTCGCTTTCCGAGCAGGACCTTCCCATAAACCTGGGGATCAAGCTGGCTGACATCTTTGCCTGGGACATAGATTTCTTCAGCCAGATACGGAAAAACGACTATTTCAGGGTAGAATATGAGGAAAAGCGGATGAAAGGCGGTCCAGACCAGTACGGAGCGCCGGGGATAGGAAAGATCCTCTCGGCAGAGTTCAATACAAGCGGAGAGAGTCATTATGCCTTCCTTTTCGAGAGTCAGGACGGGTTCCCCGATTATTTCGATGAAAAGGGAAAATCACTCCGCAAACAACTTCTGAGAGCACCACTGAGCTATTCCAGGATAAGTTCGAGTTACAGTCACAGAAGACTTCACCCTGTGTTGCACACATACCGGCCACACCTCGGTATAGATTATGCCGCTCCGACCGGGACTCCCGTAATGACCACCGGTGACGGAACGATCATGACGGCCTCCCGCACAAGGGCAAACGGCAACTACATAAAGGTGAAACACAACAGAAACTATATCAGCTACTATCTGCACCTGAGCAAGTTCGCCAAGGGCATCAAGGCAGGGGTCAAGGTCCTGCAGGGGCAGGTGATCGGCTATGTCGGGGCTACGGGGATCGCTACCGGGCCTCATCTCGATTACCGTGTGAAGAAGAACGGCAAGTTTGTCAACCCGCTCCGGCTGAAACTTCCTCCCGCAAAGCCTGTCCAGGCTGACAAAATGGAGGAATACAAACTCTTCGCCAGCGCCAGGATCGACCGCATCAGACAGATTCCGATCCGCGACCCCCGCGGTGAATATTTCGTGGAGGGGAAAGAACCCGACTCCACCGATGATACCTCCACTGATTCCAGGCTGGAAAAGGGCCACTCCTCAGCCATCGACTAGGATGAAGACCAGAGAAAAGATAATGGTCCACGCCTGTTGCGCTTCCTGTTCGACCTACGTATTCGATTATCTCCAGGCTTCGTACAAAGTGACCGCCTTCTATTACAATCCCAATATTCAGCCCGAAAAAGAATATACCCTGCGCATCTCAGAGATGCGGGAAGTATGCCGACTGGCAGGTGTGGAGCTGGTCGAGGGAGATTACGATCCATCGGAATGGGATCGGGCGATCGCCCCCTGGATCGATCTCCCGGAAAAGAGTGAGCGGTGCTGGCAATGTTATGGACTCAGGCTTCGTGCTACCGCGGCCCGCGCTGCGGCTGAAGGCTTTTCCCTCTTCACTTCTACACTCTCTGTCAGCCCTCACAAGATCCACAAAATGATCGTGGCCGAAGGCGAAAAGGCGGGGGATCTTTATGGAGTGAGATTTCTCAGTGAAGATTTCAAGAAAAAAGACGGCTTCAAGATCAGTGTGACAAAGAGCCGGGAACTCTGCCTGACAAGACAGGATTACTGCGGCTGCCTGCCAAGCCTCGAAGAGGCGATCTTAAGGAGAAAACGCGGGTGACTTCCATATAAAAAGCACCCGCGTCTCCACCGTTTTATCAGATATCTACTCCGCGGAAATAGCCTCTACCGGGCAGACATCCACGCAAGCACCGCAATCCGTACAGGTATCGGGATCGATCTTGTATTTATCGTCAGCTTCGCTGATAGCCTCTACAGGGCATTCGGGTTCACACGCACCGCAACTGATACATTCATCCGAGATCTTGTGAGCCATTATCTCCTCCAAAGATTCAGGTTATAACCAATCATTCCCTATATATATAAATAGCTGAAATGCGTCAACAATTATCATCTCATCATCCGCATCGGCATCGACTTTTTTTCAGGTGCCCCGGGAGCAGGTTTGAGCCTGACGAAAACCGCATTTTCCATCTCCATCACTTCTGCGACCGTCCTCTGCACATCGATTGATGTCACTCCGCCGAGAAGGGTCTGGGCCGTGCTCCCCTCTCTAAGTAAAATGTCCAGTCCCATTGCAAAAGCCTTGTTGATGCTCGACATCTCCCTTCTCGTAAGCCTGGCGATAAGCCTTCTCCGCGCCAGCGCGGTCTCATCCTCATCAGGGGGAGCCGAAAGCAGTCCCCTTATCTCTCTCTCGAGCGATGTCGAGGCCGTCTCGAGGTTTTCGCCTCCCGTATTGACATAGGCTATCGAGATCGCCGCGCCCGGATAAGGTAAAGCAGAGCATCCGGTCGAGTATGCCAGGCCCTCGACCTCTCTTATCTGCAGCTGCATCCTCCTGCTTAGTACTTCGGATGCCACGATCAGGGCCGCCGCCTCCATGGGAGAGGGATCCAGCAGTCTCCATCCGGCGCCTATCAATGCTCCCCGTCTGTCTGTCTCTTTTTCGAAGAGCCCTGCAACCACAGTATCGGTGATAGCGGGACAGATAGAGGAACTTCCAGATGGCAGTCCGAAGAATATCTTTTCAAGCCCTTTAAGTGCTTCCTCAGGAACCAGCGGCGAGACGATTGTGACTATAAGATTAGATCCACAGATGCTTTTCGCCCTGAATCCTGCGAGAGTCTCCGGACTGATCATACCGAGAGATCCTGGAGATGGAAAGATCGACCCGGCGAACGGATGTCCGCCGAACAGTCTTTCCATCATCAATCCCCGCAGCCTGCCCGAAGAGGACGAAGACCTGATCCCCAGTTCGGGAACAAGACTCCTCGCCAACCCCGCGATCTCTGTCTCCCCCATCACTGCGCCCCTGATATGAGTGACAACGAGGTCTACTCCCTCGATTATATTTTCTGCCGGGCCTTCTATACGCATGAACGACCATGCATTGTTCAGATAGTAGTTGTCCATTGGGATGTATGGATTGTCGCTGTAGCTGATCGAGACCCCGAGGGCTCTCAACCTGTCTGACAGAGCCTTGCCCCCGCTCGAATTCTCCAGTATCGCGTTGAGGATCACCGTCATGCCGGGCAAGATGTCAGTCTCCAGGCAGGATCTGCCCTTGACCAGTATATGTACGGCAGCGATATCTGACCCGGACCTGGCATACGCGGCCAGTTCACAACCGTTGTGAAGCTTCACTCTCGATGGAGGATCACCGCCGATCGCCGACGATTCGGGCGGTGACCCCATCAGGACCGCATTGTAACAGAGAGGATCGAAGCTGGAAGAGATCACCCGGGCGACATCGTCCGCGTCGGCCTCCCTCACTCCCTTCGTACTCGCCTCCATATAACGCCCGGCCGAGAACGCGAGCCTTTCTCCACTAAGCATGATATAGAAATGATACTTTTCCCTGTTCAGCGCGTCTCTGGCGAGCAGAGACATCCTTGCCGCCTCTACTTCCTCTCCGGAAGGCTTCCATGAAGCCAGCTTTTCTATCATTCCGGGTACAGCGAGCAGTTTATCGGTCTCACCATCTGTTTCCATGCTGAATCTGATCGCGCTGAATTCACGGTGGACCTCAAGATATACCTGCGCTTCGGGCCAGGATGCGCTCTCAAGCATCTCCGACAGGGGAGTATCGGCGCTACTCAGCAGTTCCTCGAGAAGAAGGACCGCACCGAAATCCCTGTCTTCGATTCCGGGTAACGGAACGAGTATCTCTATCCCACCGGCAAACCGGGGGTCGGAGAGTCTTGTCACCTCGCTGCTCCAGCGGGGTGTCATGGCCCCGGACGAAGTCGATTTTTCTTCACGCTTCCGTCTCTTCGCCGACGATCCCGCCATCACACGGCTGCCGCCCGTCCTGCCAGGTTCACCATAGGTCGGCATGAAATAATCACCGAGCCACCCCACCAGCTGCCGCCTGTCGTATCCGCCCATGACAAATATCTTCATCCTGTCAGGCGAATAATTTGAACGATAATAATCAATTATCTGCTGTCTGCTTATCGCTTCGATGGTCGTCGGATAGCCCAGCACAGGCTCTGTCAGTCCGCTGCCCCTGTACAGGAACCGGTCCACCAGCCTCGACCGTTCCTCTCCGGGGTTGTCCATCGACTGACGCATCTCCTCCAACACGACCTTTCTCTCTTTCTCGAGTTCATGTATGGGAAAGACCGAATGAAGAAGCATCTGCGAAAGTATATCGAGGGCCTCTTCGAGACGTGACCGATCGACGAGAAGGAAGTATACGGTAGTCTCTTTCCTCGTAAAAGCGTTTAGAAAGGCGCCCGTCCTGTCCACCCAGCCGCTTATCTCCTCTCTCGTATATCGCTCGCTTCCATCGAAACAGAGATGTTCAAGCAGATGGGTCAACCCGCGTGTGTCAGGAGTCTCCCAGGCACTCCCCGCCTCTATCGCCACAGTTACACAGACGACGGGCGATTCGGGATATTCCTGCAGCAGCACCGCTGGGCCTCCCGGAATGGTGAACTCTTCTGTCCCGCCACCGGCCATTCCTGTTCCGGAACTCCCGATCAGGGCCAGCAGTATGATAATGACTGTTTGAAATATCTTTACCAGCCGCGGAGCTGGCCCTTCGATGGAATACACGTGTTCTCCCTTCGATTTCTGGTTATCTGAGCATGTGGATGGCTTTACCCTCGAGAGCTTCTGCAGCTTCCCCGAGAGCCTCGCCGAGCGTCGGATGAGGTAATATCACCGAAGTGAATTCTTCCGCCGTCATCTTCCTGTCTATTGCCAGTATCCCGGCAGGCAGAAGCTCCGTCGCCTGCGGCCCCAGTATATGAAGTCCGAGTAGCCTCTTGTCGCTCGCGTCGGCGATCCACTTGACGAAGCCTTCCTCTTCACGCAGCCCTTTCGCCTTTCCGTTTGCGGCAAAGGGGAATCGGCCCTCTACAGTCTCGATCCCGGCCTCTTTCGCCTCCTGGCTGGTCATCCCGACATGCGAGACTTCCGGCAGAGTGTATATTGTGGTAGGTACGGTCTTGTAATCGATCTCTCTCGATGCGCCGAGAGCGTTTTCCGCGGCGATCAGGCCTTCCCTTGTAGCGACATGAGCGAGAAGGTATCCCCCGATGACATCTCCGGCGGCATATATACCATTCACTCCCGTCTCCATCTTTCCATTGACGACGATCCCGTCCCCGGTCGTCTCGACACCGGCTTCCACGGCGCCTGTACCCTCGATGTTCGGCCTTCTTCCTATCGAGACCAGGGCCACTTCGGCATTCAGCTGCGATCCGTCGTCCAGGGCCGATATGACGGCTCCATCCTTCACTTCCAGGGAGCTGACCTTTTTCCCGAGATTGAGTCCGATACCTTTTTTTCTGAAATATGTCTGCAGGAATCTGATCACATGGATATCCTCGGAAGTCACCAGGCTTGGAAGCATCTCCACTATCGAGACCTTCGTTCCGAAGGCATTAAAGATCGAGGCGAATTCGCACCCGATGACCCCTCCTCCGACGACGATCATGCTCTCCGGGATCCTGTCTATCTCCAGCAGGTCGGTCGAACTCAGGATATTCCTGCCGTCGAACTCCATTCCGGGCAACTCGATCTCCGAGGATCCCGTTGCTATAATGATATTCGCCGCCGTAATGGACTCAACACCTTTCACATCGATGACCCCGGGAGAAGTGATCCTGCCGGTGCCTCTGATCACATCTACTTTTCTTCCCTTCAGGATCTTCTCCACACCGGTTACCAGTCCATCGACGACACGACTCTTGTGTCCCATCAACCCGGCGATGTCCGGCTTGATACTGCCTGACACACCCGCTTCGCCTCCCGAGCCGGCAAGCTCGATGAGATGGGCGAGCCCATGCATCGTCTTGGTCGGGATACATCCCCTGTTGAGACAAACGCCTCCGAGTTTTTCCTTTTCCACCAGGCAGACCCGAGCTCCCAGCTGTGAGGCCCTGATCGCCGCGGGATATCCGGCAGGCCCTCCTCCAAGGACCGCCACATCGTATTCTTTCATGCGAGTTGAAACCCTTCCCGGGTGGCAACGGCCACCCCAGCGCTCCTTTTTTCAGGAATGTCATTTCTATGAAGCTGACGGCTGGAAGACCTGATCAGAAGACTCCCTCGACCTTGTTCTTCAAGAGCTGGGCCTGCGAACGGTTGAGCCTGACTTCGGTATTCTCCGAATCGTCCAGCGTCATCATATAATTTCCACCTGCCCACGGCAGTATCTGCTTGATCCTGTTTATGTTGACGAGATGATCGACACCGAGCCTTATAAACAGTCTGGGGTCGATCTGGACCTCTATCTCATCAATGGTCCCGTAATTCGATTCGAATTTTCCTTCGGCTGTATAGGCGGTCACACCCTTGCCCTCACTGTGCAGCATGGAGATCTTCTTCACCTCCATCAGTTCGACCTTATCCCCGACCTTCAGGACTATCCTGGGCAGAAATCGTGTTCCGACTTTGATATTCTCGGTGAGTCGCCGCACCTTTTCCAGAAACTCATCCTTCACAGGAATCATTTCCCTGGCCCGCTCTATCGATTCAGACAATCTCTGCTTTTCAATAGGCTTGAGGAGGTAGTCGATGGCGTTTATCTCGAACGCCTTGATCGCGTACTGGTCGTAGGCAGTCGTAAAGACCACAAGCGGCATTACGCCGGCGGATGCAAGCTCCCTCACTACCTGGAACCCGTCCATGACCGGCATCTGGATATCGAGAAACATGATATCCGGTTTGAGTTCGAGGACCATCCTGACCGCATCTTCTCCACCACCCGCCTCACCGGCGATCGTTATACCGGGAATACCCTCGAGCAGGAATTTCATCTCGTCACGTGCCAGCTGTTCGTCATCGACGATCAAAGCCCTGATCTCCAAATCACGTCCTCCTCTTAACCGATATGAGGGATACTGAGCCTCACCGAGGCTCCCCCGCCTTCCAGCGGGACTATTTCGAAGCTGCCTTCGCCTCGCGAATATATCCTGAGTCTTTCAGAGACATTCTTCAGGCCTACACCTTTTCCTATCAATTCCGTCGCTTCCATGTCATCCATCTCCGGCCCGTCGTTCACCACTTCTATGTTGAATCCCTTCTTCGATCTTTTCGAGCTTATCCTTATCTTTCCTCCACATGTCATGCATGAGATACCGTGTTTGACAGCGTTCTCGACCAGCGGCTGCAATAACAGTGTCGGGACCTGGCAGTCCAGCGTCGACGGGTCGAGATCCTTCTCTATCACAAGTTTCTCGTCCCCGAACCGGATCTTCTCTATCGACAGGTAATCCTCAAGAAAACCGATCTCTTCCCTCAGCGTATGTGTATCGGATGTCTCCTCCAGAGACTTACGAAAGATCGACGATAATTTTCTCGTCATCTCACGGGCCTTCTCCGAGTCGGTCCTTATCAGGGCGGAGATCGAATTGAGCGTATTGAAAAGAAAGTGGGGGTTGATCTGGCTTCTGAGCGTCGTAAGCCTGGCGTGGATCAGCTGGTTTTCCTCTTCCCGCATGATCTCCTCGGTCCTCGCGCTGGTGACCATCTTGAGAGCTATCCCCACGGTGTACACGAGTACGATAAGATCGATGGTTATGAAAAACCAGTCCCTGGTCGGATAACCATAGATCCAGCCCCTGTGATAAAACCTGTTGAGCAATCCGTACCTGAGCAGAGCGAAGCCCATGCAGAAGGCGAACGGGATAAAGTTCCGATCCAGCCTTCCCCTGACCAGTTTCTCCAGAAAATTGTAGACGATAAGAAATGGATTAAGAGAATAACTCCAGATCTCCCCGCCCCTGCGAAGCCATGAAAAGACAAGCCCCGCCGAAGCCCCCGCGACGGTATACAGTGGCAGCGCCACGACTTCTCCACAAAAATAGCATGCCAGGCCGATAATAAA
Organism: Candidatus Latescibacterota bacterium; assembly: GCA_019038625.1. Lineage (NCBI taxonomy): Bacteria > Pseudomonadati > Candidatus Latescibacterota > Candidatus Latescibacterota bacterium. The sequence goes on from JAHOYU010000193.1 coordinate 14,000, forward strand.
CCCTGTGCCGGCGCCGACCCATGCTCCTCCAAGAAACCCTGCCACCAGAGCGCCTTCCAGGGAAAGGTCCATCGCCGCCTGGCTGGAAAGTTTTCTTACAGCAATTCCCATTGAGAAGAAGAGAGCCAGCAGGATAAACAGTTTCACCCTGGACCGCCGATCGACCGTCCCTTCGGCGAGCTGGCTGGTGACCGACCGGAACCCCAGCAGAAGACTGGTTATCCCAGCCATCACCGCTATCCTGAGCAGCAGGTTGATCAGTATGATCTGGTCCTGCGAAAAACTCAATGGTAACATCCGAATACCGCCATCTCTATAGATGTTGTCTGTACATCGCCAGGATTATATCCTCATATTCCTTTTTTCTACTCAGCCCGTCAATGCGGTGAAAGAATTCCCCATCCCGGAGTAAAATATAGGTCGCAGGAAGTCTTCGCGCGCCGCCGAAGGCATTTGCTGTCTTTTCCCCGTCGACGAATATGTCAAAATTCACTTTATTGCCCGTCACCCAGGCTCTTACTGCCGGCGCCCCCTGCTTATCCATTGCGACCGCAAGGACCTGGACGTTCTTGCCGAACTTCCTCTGGATCTCATGCATTATGGGGATCACCTTCTGGGAATCTTCGTGCCAGGTCGCCCAGAACGTGACAAAGAGGATCTTCCCGCTGTAGTCACCGACCGAAGTGACCGTGCCGTCGAGTTTTTTCAATCTCACCCCGGACAGGTCAGGCTTTTTATTGTCCACATCCGTCCTGTTCGCGGCAGCAGGCGGAGCCTGCTTCCCGGCAGACTTCTCTTCGCTGCCCCCAGAACAACCTCCTGCCGACAGATATATGCACAGAACCGCGATCGACACAAACCATCGTGCCACGCCAGACGCAGGACATGCGATTTTCCCGACCGTCATACTTTTAAAGCTCCTTTATCAGATGACTCGCTATCGTATTCTTCTGGATCTCCTTGGTACCTTCGTAGATCTCGGAGATCTTTGCGTCGCGGTAGAATCTCTCCACCTCGTACTCGGTCATGTAACCATATCCACCGAGAAGCTGGATCGCTTCGTCAGCTACATAAACGGCCGTCTTTGCCGCTACATACTTCGCCATCGATGTCAGCTTGGGATCGATCCTTCCCTGGTCGAAGTTCCAGGCGGCCTTGTATGTGAGGAGCCTGGAATATTCGATCGCTGTGGCCATATCGGCCAGCTTGTGCTGGTTGATCTGAAACTTGATCAACGGCCTGCCGAACTGCTCGCGCTCCATCTGGTAGGCGATCGCCCTGTCGAACGCCCCCTGGGCGATGCCCAGCGAGGTAGCGGCTATCTCTACGCGGCTCTCGTCGAAGAACTCAAGTACCTGGTAGAATCCCCTGCCTTCGACTCCGATGATATTGCCCAACGGCACTCTCACATCGTTGTACGACACTTCGGCAGTCGAGGTCATCTTTATCCCCATCTTGGATCCCACATCCTCGGTCGTAAGCCCTTCAGCGTCTTTCGGGACGATTATGATCGCCATCCCCTTGTATGAGGGCTTGATTTCCTGGTCGATCTGAACGAGCGTCAGGTAGAAATCGGCGATCTGACCGTTGGTGATGAAGGTCTTCAGGCCATTGATCACCCAGTCATCACCGTCTTTTACTGCTTTCGTGTCCATCCTGGTGATATCGCTGCCATGATTGGGCTCGGTAAACGATCCGGCCGATATTATCTGCCCCGACGCAATGGCGGGGAGATATTCTTTCTTCTGCTCGTCGCTGCCGTGCCTCATGATGATCTCCGCCGCGAAATCGGAAAGGGTCAAAGCGGTTCCCAGCCCGGAATCCTGACGACAGAACGCCTCGACCACGAGAACGTTCTCCATCACGCCAAGTCCGAGTCCTCCAGCTTCCTCGGGGAAATGCAGGCCGATGAATCCCAGCTCCGCGGCTTTCTTCCACAGCTCACGGGGGAACGAATGTTCCTCTTCATGTTTCAGCGCCAATTCCCTTGTAAATTCACCTTTTGCGAATTTACGTGCCGCTTCCTGCATATCCTTTTGATCAGTTGTGAGTTCAAAATCCATCTTACCCTCCCGGGATTATTTTCATACCTTGGCGGACCCGCATATATCGACAGGCTAACTCTCTCAAAATTGTTGACTTTGGCGATTCTAGCAAATGATCGGACCCAAAATCAACAGATACTTGGTTTTCGTCCACCTTTGGAACAGGAATTGCCAATATTCCCCATCGGAGGGTGATAATGAGATTCAGACATATCAGGATCCTGACAGGAATTCTGCTTGTATGCCTGCTATTTACAGCAGGTCCGGCTGGTGCTGCGGGAAGGATCGAGGCGGAAAAAGCCTTCGTTGAAGCCCAGAAAGCGCTCGCATCGGGCGACAATGTCTCAGCCGAAAAACATCTCATGAAGGCCCTTCAGAGCGACGCTTCATTCACATCAGCCATATGGCAATTATCCCAGATATACGAGAAACGCGGTAAACTCGAATATGCGAGAGAATTGATCCTTCGCGGACTTAATCAGGATCCGCAAGCCGCCTGGGCCCGGGAGAAACTCAGCCAACTCGAAAGGATACTGACTCGCAAACTGCTCAATGAGGCAGAATCATACATGAGTGCCGGATCCTATGAAATGGCCGTACCCAAACTATCGCTCTATCTCGGTATCAAGCCTCATGACCCCATTCCTCTCGAGATGCTCGGGCGATGCCACCTCTCCCTCGGCAATCTCCAGACATCAAAGGAATACCTTATACAGGTCATCCAACGCGACCCTTCCAACAGAGACATCACCATTCTTCTTGACGCTGTAGATGACAGGATATCCCGCTCATCGATAGACGCTACTATCGGCCGGGCACGTACCGTTCTGGCCGACTATGTACCCGAAAACAGGGAAAAGGCCGAAAGCGCCCTGCAGGATGTCCTCAAGATCGACCCCGGAAACAAGTGGGCAAAAGAAAAACTGGAAGAACTCGTCCTGATCTCCCGTCAAAAGGAAAATTTGGCTGACGAGGGAGCAAAGCAGGCCAGGGAGGTTATCGAAAAGGGTATCGACGCGGTAAAGACGATGGACAATCCAATACCCCGCACAGTCTCCATACTCAAAAGCAATATGACCGTCGGCATGCTTCTCATTGCCATAGTGCTTCTTGTCCTGAACCTCAGAAAAAAATCAAGATTAAGGAGCTTTCCACTTCAGGGCAGCCTGAACCTCATCCCGATACTCGACATAGTATCACTCCTGAACGGCAACCTCAAGACAGGCAGGCTCCAGCTGACCTTCAACCGTGGCAGGGGAGAGATCTTCTTTGAAAAGGGTGAGATCGTACACTCACGATTCAAGAGTTTTGACGGAAAGACAGCATTCCACAGACTTATGGAAATGAAGAGCGGGAAATTCGTCTTTTTCAACCATCTTCCAAATATCAAACATACGATCTCTGAACCTCTCAGTCTCCTTCTGCTCTCGATGAAAAGCATGGAACAGTCCGTGACCCACCGGGAGAAACAACAGGGCGTAACACGCCG
>JAHOYU010000194.1 GCA_019038625.1 Candidatus Latescibacterota bacterium
GACCAATCCTGCAGGGATGGTCTCAGGTATAGAATCGTATCTGAAGGGGCATGGGCAGTCCGGCTGGACCGTATCAGCCGAGGGGGTAAGCGATGCCACTGATCTGGCCGAGATGCTCCGCGAGTTCCAGTCGGACAGTGAAGACGTACTGATCCTTCTCCAGGACACTACTGCCGCAGGTGACACGATAGGACATGTTGTCACGATGGGCTCAAGCCATTTCACGCTTGCTCCTCCCACTCAGAAGATCGATTTCATGGATCCCTGGGGAGGGGGCAGCACGGCAGATAACAATTACGATGTCAGTGAAAATGATGAAGATCAGCCGACTACAGACGGATATGATCTCGATGGAGACGGTGGAGACGCCTGGGTGGCGGGATACATTAAGGTGTCGCCTCCCGAAGGAGATGCTGCCTCTTCATCCATGGGAGGTTCCATCCTTCGCCCAGACATCGCTGGAAGGGATTTTCTGAAAGCAGCGATGCGGGCACCGTGGATAACGATGTCATCCGGTGCGGTCACCGGCAATGGAACGGTAGACATCCTGCCCCTCGATACGTCGACCCTGCCTGCCGGCCCGATGTTGATGGAGATTGTGACCGTCGACGATCAGGGTATTCAGTGCAGGGACATCAGACTGGCCTGGGTGTTCAGCGATCCGACCGGGGATGATGATAGCGGACCTCCGATCAAGACGATGCTGAACGGTTCTTACCCCAACCCGTTCAACCCGTCGACGACGATAAAATACTCGGTGGCGAAAGATACGGAAGTCACCATGGTGATCTACGATGTGGTGGGGCGCCGGGTGAGGGCTCTCCTTTCATCGGAATTCAGGGAGATGGGTGTGTACACCGAAACCTGGGATGGAAAGAATGACAATGGGAAATCTCTGGCCAGCGGTGTCTATTTCTGCAGGTTTATCGCCGCGGGTCAGATAGAGGCAAGAAAACTTATCATGCTTAGATGATGCGGGTCCGGGACATCCGCCAGGGGGATTTACAGGGCGGAGTCGGCGGGATTCTCACTCCGGGGAGGAAGCATGGCTTCCTCCCTTTTTTGTTGAAATACACCCGGAGCAATCAGACCATTTTTCAATGGTGGGTTTCTTATCTTTTGACAAGTTCGGGAAAAGGGTCTACATTCTGTCGCAGTCGCGGAATAGTTGTAGTCTGGATTGGAATGACATCCACAGAAGGAAGGTCTGAGATGAAAAAAATGCTGATCCTTATGCTTGTAATATCGCTCGTGGGGACTTCTGTCGGATGCGAATGGAGCAGAAGCAAAAAGGGAGCGGCTTTCGGTAGTGCCACTGGAGCAGTGATCGGAGCAGCTATTGGCAAGAAATCCGGGAACACTGCTGTCGGAGCGATCGTTGGGGCGGCCATAGGTGGAGCGGCAGGAGCTTACATAGGTAATTACATGGACAAACAGGCAGCCGAGATCGAAAGGGATATCGAAGGCGCTACGGTGGAGCGTGTCGGAGAGGGTATCAAGATCACATTCGATTCCGGTATTCTTTTCGAAATCAACAAGGCCGGACTCCAGTCCGAAGCAGTGGTCAATCTTGATAAGCTGGCAGTGATACTCGACAAGTACAGCGACACGAATATCCTGATCGAGGGGCATACCGATTCGACCGGATCTGATGAGTACAATATGGATCTTTCACGCAAGAGAGCAGAATCCGTCGCGGTGAACCTTGCCACAAAGAAGATCAATCCGGTCAGATTCACTCTGTTCGGGTATGGTGAGATCCAGCCGGCTGTCACAAACGTCACACCTGAAGGGCGTCAGGCTAACCGCCGTGTAGAAATCGCTATTATGGCTAACGACAAACTGAAGAAGGTCGCGGAAGACAGGACCGGGGAATAAAGTGAGTAATGCGCCGCGCGGGATGACAGTTTGTCAGAGCCTGCCGGGGGACGCGGGGTCGGGGATCTAAAAGGATCAAGCTTTTACTGATATGGATAACAGAGGCCGGGCTGGTGAGCCCGGCCTCTGTCTGTCTGATAAATATGTCCATTTCATCTATTTTTTCTCCATGACTTGACAGATTCGCTATATAGGACTATATTAGTCCTAGAAGGAGGGTCCTGCGACATGGGGCGGAACAGGGGCCGCCCGAATGGAGCCGGACCCTCCTGAACCGGCTTCGATGATATTCATGTTGAAGATCAGTTACGATATTTCAGGAACGGCCAGGAAGGCTGAGATCCGGTGGTCAGGGACGAACGGATGCTGAAAGGATCCACGGCTGATTAATACTAAATATCTTAAATAACTATAGTCAATACTGGCTGGAATATGTATATTTTATAAGATTGTAGGTAAATTGTAGCGATGTCTCTTGACAGATAAGCGCTTTTGGTTTATAACTATTATAGGGTGATAATGGTTATTGTTTAGATTGTAGCAGTAGAGAGAGGGCCCCGTTATGCAGCCGATCTTTGAACGACTTAAGGAAAAAGGGCTTACCCTTACACCGCAGCGTATGGCTATCGTCGAATGCCTGGTCGGAAATACCACTCATCCTACGGTGGATGAGATCTATTCCGAGATCAAGGAAAGATATCCGACGATGTCAAAAGCCACAGTATATTCAACTCTGAAAGTTCTTAAAGATCTGGATGAGGTCCAGGAGCTTTCTATAAGAAAACGCGGTGAGGTCTGCTTCGATCCTACTCCCGGGATGCATCACCATTTCATGTGTACAGAATGTGGTAATGTACTGGACATAGCACTTGATTGTCCGGAGAAATGTCCCATAATGGCGGTCGATACGATACAGGGCCACAAGGTACAGGAGATTCAGGCATACCTTTACGGAGTATGTTTTGAGTGCACTTCGAAAAACGCCTGATCAATCACGGTGGCCCGGACAGCTGCCATTATCTCTCGAGCGGGAAAACGGAGTTAATTAACAATGAATAGTACGGAGCTAAAGCCCGGAGTGCACTGGGTCGGAGGCATCGACTGGGACATCAGGAACTTTCACGGTTACCTGACGCAACGCGGCACCACCTACAACGCTTATCTCATACAGGACGAAAAGAACGTACTCATAGATACGGTAAAGCCGTATCTTTTCGATGAGCTTCTCTCCAGGATAAGTTCTGTAATGGATCCTGCGAAGATCGACTACATCGTCTCCAACCATGTAGAGATGGACCATTCGGGATCTCTTCCCCGAATGCTCGAGCATGCGCCGAACGCAAGAGTGATCACTTCGGTCCAGGGTGAGAAGGGCCTGAAAAGACATTTCGGGAATGGGATGGATCTGCTGCCGGTCAATTCGGGAGATACCCTGGAGATCGGAAAGAACACACTTCACTTTGTTCATACTCCGATGCTTCACTGGCCGGACAATATGGTCACATGGATGCCCGGAGAGAGGATCCTTTTTTCGAACGATGCATTCGGCCAGCATATTGCGACACCCCAGCGTTTCGACGACGAGGTCGGATGGGAGATCCTTCACGAAGAGGCGGCGAAGTATTTCGCGAATATCGTCCTGCCTTACGTCGATCAGGGGCGGAAAGCCCTCGACGTGCTTGCTGATCTCGATATCGCCATGATAGCGACGAGCCATGGTGTGATATGGAGATCGATGATCCCGCAGATCGTGGCCAAATATGATAAATGGTCCAGGAATGAGACCGACCCGAAAGCCTTGATCGTATACGATACGATGTGGGGATCGACCGAGAAGATAGCCCTCGCCCTTCAGGATGGGTTGGAAAAGGCCGGAGTTCCGGTGACGAGAAGAAATCTGAAGACTACGCACATATCAGATATATTCACTGATCTTCTTACTTCGAAATTCATTCTGATCGGATCGCCCACGCTTAACAACGGGATGCTTCCGACCGTAGGAGCATTTCTGACTTACCTTAAGGGGCTTCGTCCGAGAGACCGCGTGGGAATGGCGTTTGGCTCGTTCGGGTGGGGTGGGCAGGCCGTAGGGCAGGTAGAGGATGTGATGAAAGATCTCAAATGGGAGCTTCCCGGGGAGAAGATCAGGATCAATTATATTCCTGACGTTGACGAACTGGTTTCTGTACAGGATACTGCTTACGAGATCGGGAAAAAGATAATCGGAGAGACTCGATGAATGAAGTCCAGCATGTCCTGAAGATCTTGTCGAAAGCTATCGTCAGGGAAACTGCGGCGTTCAACTACTATTATAAACAGAGTGAGAATGAATCGATCCCGTTAGAAGTCAAAGGGCTTCTGTCCCGGTTGGCGGAGGAGGAAAGGACCCACCGCCGACTTCTGATGAACGAATATATATCGATTGAAAAGGGCTGGGATGAACACTGGAGCGAGGAGACCGGCCCAGTCCTGACATATCCGATCCCGGAGGAACCTCCGTTGAGGAATATCGAGGTCTCACCCTGTCTCGAGATGATGGCCATATCGCTGCCGGCCGTACTTGTCGGCGGGGACAATATCGTCACGTCGGTCATCAAGGATAAAAGTAAAAATATCACTGGTACGTTTCTCACCTTGTACGACGTTATGGGGCATGGACTTCAGACGACAGACATCAATGCTTTTGCTAACAGGATAATCGGCGAATATATAGACTCCGCAGGCTGTTTCACTCTCGACTCGGACGCGCTTTTTCCGAGGAACGTGGTTAAGCAGCTGAACAGGGCAATGAGCGAAAGGTTCGAGGGTCAGGGCGTGTTCCTGACAATGCTGTGCGCGCTCTTTCATATGGCAAACAGTGAATTGTCATACACGGTCGCCGGGCATGAACCTCCTTTTGTGATCAGAAAGGACGGTTCTATAGAGTCTCTGCTCAATACTCAGCTCGTCGTTGGTATAGACCCGGAATTTCCGTATCGGCAGACTACTATTGAATTCAACAGAGGAGACGTATTCTGTGTCTTCTCCGATGGAATTATAGAAGCACGAAATGTTGAGGGCGATATGTTTGGCCGGGAACGTGTAGCTGATATTCTCAGAAAATCAGTAGGAACACCACCGGGTGAAATGATAAACAGACTGATGGCTGACCTGAGAGATTTTGCGGGCGGCACGCCGTTGAATGACGAGATATCGATCGTCCTTGTTTCGGCCAGGGAGGAGTTGTAATGAGTAGCAATGATG
>JAHOYU010000195.1 GCA_019038625.1 Candidatus Latescibacterota bacterium
GCCAATACTCTGGCGTTCAAACAAAGGGGACGGTATACGACAATAGGCCCCGCCTTTCACAGGACTCATCTGGAAGCTGGCTGTGAATTCTGCGGATCATGCGTTTCTGCATGTCCTACCGGGGCATTGTCCGAAAAAACAAGAAAATGGGAAGGCAGACCGGACAGCGTGAAGACAACGACATGCTCTTTATGTGGTATCGGGTGTCGTATCGATCTCCAGATAAAAGGCAAAAAGGTGATCGGAAGCCTTCCAGCCGATGATTCCCTGATCAGTGACAAACAACTTTGCGTAAAAGGCAGGTTCTGCGTACCAGAGATCGTCAATAGCCACAAACGGCTGAAAAAACCATATATCATCCGGGAGGGATATCGCTTCAATATCGGATGGAACGAGGCTATAGATCTGGCTGTGGAAAAACTCTCCTCATGCGACCCCGATGAATTCGGCATGCTCGTCTCGGCCAATTGCACAAACGAGGATCTGTATATAGCCCAGAAGTTCTCACGATCGGCGATGGGTACTCATAATATCAATTCGGACGCGAGGCTGTTTTATCGACAGAATTTCAACCAGTACATCGACCTGTTTGGCAGAAGCGGCCTGGCCTCGGATATTCAGAATGCCTCTGTGATACTATGCGTTGGACTCGATACCAGATACAGTCGATCGGTAGTCGGAGTCGAACTCCGCAAGGCGATAATGGGCGGCGCGAAGATCGTCACCATCAACTCCGGGGAGCATAACCTGGCCACGATCGCCGACAAATGTATCCTGACGGAACCGGGAGGAGAAGGTAAGGTTCTCGAAACCCTGATCAAACTTACTGCTTCAAATAGAAGATCTGCCCCGCGGAAAGAAAATACGGGAACAGAAAAGGATGAGATAAGCCAGGTGGCGGATCTTCTGATACAGGCCGACAGGCCGGTCATATTGATCGGGTCGGACCTGACAGCTGCCGCCGGGAGCACATCGTCTCTGGAAAGCCTGGGAAGTCTCGCTGATAATATCGGCGCCAGCATACTGTCTCTACCGCCTCAGAGCAACTTCACAGGAACGATGTTGATGGGAGCTTATTCGGAACTTCTTCCTGGCGGGGTCGCGGCAGATGACAAAAAGAATCTCGGATTGCTGAGAAAGTATTCCGGATCCAGTATCCCGAAGTATTCCAGGCCGTGGAATATAGAGGATGCGTCTGCCTGGAAGAATCTCAGGGTACTCTACATGATCGGGGAATTCCCGGAAAGCCAGCATTGTTCGGCCGATTTTACTATCATCCAGAATATCTTTGCCCCCGACCCTCCGGCCAAAGCCGACCTGGCCCTGCCTGCTGCCGCCTTTACGGAGACGGACGGGACTATAATAAACTTTGAAGGCAGAGTGCAGAGAATCGTAAAAGCCGCCCCTCCCCCGGGCAAAGCGCTCCCCGACTGGAAAATCCTCTGCTCGATAGCCCGCAGGATGGGAAAAGACGGTTTCGACTACAAAAACGCTGCGGCGATTCGAAAAGAGATCGCGATGTCCCTACCCGCCATTACCGGAAAGCCTGATATTTCAAACGCTCCAGCCATCAAGGGAAGGCTGACACAATCGGCAAAGAAACCCATCAAGAGGAAAAGGAGAACCGATGAGTACCCGCTGATACTCACGGCATTGACAACCGAGCATACTTACAGGGGGATCTCTCTCGCCGATACAGTCGACGGAGCCAGTGTGCTGTTCAGGGAAGATCTTCTGGAAATAAACATCAGGGACGCGAGGAAGATAAGAGTCCGCGACGGCGACGAAGTCATAGTATCCGCACCCGGAATCAATATGGACCTGACAGCAAAGATAACCGGCAGACAACCTGTCGGAACTTTGCGTGCGACTCTTTCCCGTGGCAAATCAATCGAATTCAATCCTTGCCCCGTAAAGATAAGGAAAAAGTGATGTACAAGTTGACTGACGCCAGGATGATCGTACCCAACATGCATATTCTCGTTCTGGAAGCTCCCGCGGTCGCGGCACAGATAGAACCCGGTCAATTTGTGATCCTGCGCGTGAGCGAGGATGGAGAACGTATACCACTGTCCGTCTCAGACTGGAATAAGGATGAAGGGACGATCACGATAATATTCATGAATGTCGGCGCCACGACCAACGAACTCGCGATGCTCGAGGCCGGTTCGGAGATACCTACCGTCGTAGGACCGCTTGGAAACCCGACAACGATAGATGATTATGGCACAGTCCTGTGCTTCGGGGGATGTTACGGGATCGGAAGCATATATCCGATAGCCCGGTCGATGAAGGAAAAAGGAAACAGGGTCATCACCGTTATCGAAGCAAGAAGCTCATACCTGCTGTACTGGGAGGACAAGCTCAAAGAAGTCTCGGATGAATTGTTTTTTATTACCAGGGACGGGACCAGGGGGCTGAAGGGCCATGCAGGCAGACTCTCGGAGATCATACAATCGGTAGAGGGATCCATCGACCGGGTCATCATCAACGGATGCACATACCTGCTGAGGAGAGGGTCGGATATCACAAGAGACCTCGCAATTGAGACGATCGTGAGCCTGAATCCGATTATGATCGATGGAACCGGGATGTGTGGCGTATGCCGACTGACCGTTGGGTCACAAACGAAATTCGCGTGCGTAGACGGCCCGGATTTCAATGGACATGATGTCGACTGGGCCGAACTCTTTCTGCGGCGAAAATCGTATATCGAAGAAGAGATCATCCCCCTCAGCTCAAGTAGATGTGAAGAACACGCGGCCAGTCGAGAAGGAAATATGACATGACCAAGCCGAAGAAAAAAGTACTCGACCTTGAGAGAAGAGAGATGCCGAAACAGTCCCCTGAGGTGCGAGGGCAGAATTTTGAAGAGGTCGCGCTTGGATACGCTGTCGATACGGCCATCGAGGAGGCAAAGAGGTGCCTGCAGTGCAAGAAACCCAGGTGCGTTATAAACTGTCCTGTCGAGATAGATATCCCGGGATTTATCAAATGTATAGCGGACAAGGAGTTCGCAAAGGGAATCAAGGTCCTCAAGAAAAAGAACCTTCTTCCTGCCGTGTGTGGAAGGGTATGCCCTCAGGAAGAACAATGTGAAAAAACGTGCGTTCTCATCAATAAGCATGGAGAGATAGCGATCGGTCGCCTGGAGAGGTTTCTGGCCGACTGGGAAGCCGGGCAGAACAGGTATGATATTCCGAGGATCCCCAAGTGGACCGGGAAAAAGATCGCTGTTGTAGGAGGTGGCCCGGCTGGCCTGACAGTAGCAGGAGACCTGATCATGCTCGGGCACAAGGTGACGATCTTCGAGGCTTTGCATAGAATGGGGGGGGTATTGATATACGGCATCCCGGAATTCCGGCTTCCCAAATCTATAGTCAACCGGGAAGTGAACTATCTGAAGAAACTGGGAGTGGAGATCGTGACCGATTTCATCGTTGGAAAGACCAGAACGGTAGATTCTATTCTGGAGGAATATGACACGATCTTCATCGGTGCCGGCGCCGGACTTCCATGGTTTATGGATATCCCGGGAGAAAACCTCAATGGAGTCTATTCCGCCAACGAATACCTCACCCGAATGAATCTTATGAAGGGATTCGATTTTCCACAATACCCGACACCGATAAAAGAACACAATCGAGTAGCTGTCGTCGGTGGCGGAAATGTGGCGATGGACTGCGCCCGGACCGCTTTAAGACTTGGTGCGGAATCAAGGATAATCTATAGAAGATCGAAACAGGAACTTCCCGCCCGACTCGAAGAGATCGAAAACGCCGAAGAAGAGGGTGTCATCTTCGATTTTCTTACCCTTCCGCTCAGATATGTCGGCGACGATAATGGCTGGGTCCATCATATCGAGTGCCTGAGGATGCAGCTTGGTGAACCTGACGACTCCGGCAGGAGAAGGCCGGTTCCTATCGAGGGATCAGAATTCATTCTAAAGATGGATGCTGTGATCTGCGCGATCGGTAACAGCCCCAACCCCCTCCTGGGCTCGACGACTCCGGACCTGGAAATCGGAAGAAAAGGAAATATCGTCGCCGATGAGGAGACTGGAAAAACCTCAAAAGACAGGGTCTGGGCCGGAGGAGATGTCGTGACCGGTGCAGCGACGGTGATCATGGCTATGGGTGCGGGGCGAAAGGCAGCACGCTCGATACAGGAACATCTCTCGTCGATTTGAGTGATTTAATCTACATTCTCTTTACGCTTCCATAATTCGTTTTCTTATGAACAGCGATGTAAAAATGATTATGACTAACACCAGAATCATCACAACAGGTGCCGTAAAGAGAGCTACGGGTACAGGCTCGACAACGTGGATGACTTGGACGCAAGTATCATAGACCGTACCGCCAGAATCAGTCGCCCAGGCAATAAGATTCAGTGTGTCAAAATCACAAATATCGGCGTCTGCAGCATCAATGTTTGCGTATACATCCGTACAACTACCACCGGGAACTCCCGGAGTAATGCCGTTCTCCATAAGTTGTTCTCCGATATAGCCTTGACTTGATATCAAGTAACTATACTGAATCGGATCAGAACATGGCAGAGGATTGCATAAAGTGAACGGAATATACCCATCTACTTGCTCTATAAAATAGATGTCCTCAGGATCAAGGATATGGATCGCGACCTGAATCGGTTCATGCCTGGGAAAGACGAGTGTTATTGGACCTTGAGTCTCCTCATGAAGAACCTGAATGTATATTTTAGAAACACCCTCATCCTCATAATAATATTCTGCATATAAATTATCCCAATGAAACGTCTGCTGCGGGGTCGTAGCTCTCACATGCCCTGGAGCATCGAAATACTTTAAAGCATCGGGATGGCCTGGTATCACATTTTCTAAAACGGCAATAGCCCAAACCCCTGCTGGTTCCGCACACAACATATGAGCTCCGTCATTCGGACTGAGTAGATGTTGTACATGTATTACAAAATCATCAAATTTTTTGTCTTTTTGTCGGTCAAGCTTTTGAACACTCACTTTCCAGCACCGGGGGCACGGATTCTTTGTGTATACGATGCTTTCTTTTTTGGGATTAGGATAGTCATAAAAAGTCGCTTCGAATATCAGGTGCTCATCCTTTACTACCGTCACGACTCTGTCTAACGCCTGGGAATGTTCTGGTATCGCTATGACAAACAATACAACAAACCATGCGGTCAGTATTTGTCTCCTGAACATATGTCCTCCAGATATTGGGATTCCCCTGATTCACCAGACACTTTGTGGATTATAACAGAGTTATTGAATATGGATAAAAATAAAAGTACACCGCCGCGGAATCGAACCGCGAACCTACTGATTAAGAGTCAGTTGCTCTGCCAATTGAGCTAGCGGTGCACACAAGAAGATTTGAATTTTCGTGCCCATAAGTTATAACGTCAGCGCCCGATTTGCAAGAAAAAATCCCCGATTCCCGCTATCTCCCGGGAAATGCTTCGCCCACCGATGTTTTGTGATAGCAATATGGTTCTCCATGTGCCAGATTCAAGGAATAGAATAACACTTGCTCGTTGATGAATTATCTCAACGACTTCGCCAGGAGCCATTTCAAATGATATCTATTGAACGACATGAAGCCATTGCCGTCCTTACGCTCGCTGGAAGTGAAAAAAATCCCATAGATCTTGAGCTGGTCGGAAAACTCGCCAGCGCGTTAAGTGAATTAAGGGAAGATCCCGATACTCTGGGACTGGTACTCGCGAGCAGTAGCAAAACTTTCTTTTCGATCGGGTTCGACATCCCGGGCCTGTTCGATGTATCGAGAGAGGATTTTGGAATCTTCTACAAGGCTTTCAATGAATTCTGTCTCGACCTTTACACCTTCCCGAAACCCACTGCCGCCGCGGTCCAGGGGCACGCGACCGCGGGCGGATTCATCCTCACCCTGGCATGCGACGACCGTATCCTTTCGGAGGGGAAATACCTGATGGGGCTCAACGAGGCAAAACTGGGAGTGCCAGCCCCCTATTTCAGCGAACTTGTACTGGAGCAGATAGCGGGCAGGGCGAATGCTGGAAAGCATATCGAAGAAGGGGAATTCTTTATGCCTGATGAAGCCCTGGAGATGGGAATCGCCGATCATCTTATTCCAAATGACGAAGTCCTCCCCGCCGCGATTAAGGCAGTCAGCGGCGTCGATGCGGCTATTCTCAGCACATACAGCTCAATAAAAAAAGCCCGGACCAAAAAGATCAAAAAGGCAGTTCGGAAAACTCTGGACGAAAAGACAAAAGTGTTTCTGGCCCGCTGGTACACTCCGGATACACGTGCGCTACTGAGAGAAACGATGAAGAAGTATTGAGCCTGACGAACTGACCTCTATTAAACGGACTCGACCCCCGCACCTCTGGAAATCAGTCATATTATTCTATTGACTCATCCAATAAATAGTGTTAATTTTTACACATGTTAAACGGTACGCAATGAGCGTGGCTTGAAACTCTCCCTGCTACTGCGTGGAAAGGAACTTAACCTGTTCCTGCGAGTATGATACAGGGAATAACACTTATCGGAAGGAGTCCCCTGATGAGGAAAATCCTCTTCTCCCTGACCCTGATCTTCTCAATCCTTGCACTTTCACTTCCCCTGCTCGCCGGTGACATTCACACGGCCATCCAGGATGGCGATGTTGCCAGAGTGAAAGCAATACTGAAAGCTGATCCCGACGCGATCAACGAATCTGCAGAAAATCGGTTCAAGGAACTTCCAATCCACATGGCCGCCCAAACAGGCAATGTGGAGATCGCCCGAATACTTATCGAAGCAGGTGCTGATGTAGATGCCGGTGACAGCGACAACAGCACAGCTCTCGGCATCGCCGCGATGCGCAAGCACATTGACATGGCTAACTTCCTGCTCGAACAGGGAGCGAACATCAATCATCGCGACCGCAAGGCCGACACTCCACTCAGCTTTGCCCTTTACGGCTCTAACGAAGAAATGATCCAGCTTCTGCTCGATGCAGGTGCAGACCTGTATTTCAGAAGCCCCGAGGGAGAGACCCTGCTGCATCGTGCCTGTCAGAGAGGCGTTCTGATGATGGTCGAGCATCTTTTAGAGAGTGGGGCCGATCTGGACGCGCAGGAACAGGGCGGAGCCACCCCCCTGGGTTACGCGGCATTGTCCACCAACGCTGATATCGTAAAGATGCTGCTTGAAAAGGGCGCCGATCCCAATCCTCCTACAAAAGAGGGCCACGCCTCGCCACTGATTTTCGCTACCTGGCGTGACGCTGTGGATTGTGCCCGCCTCCTCCTCGAAAAGGACGCGGATACCGAAGTTCGTGCCCACGGGGGCATGAATCCCCTGATGAATGCAGCAGACAGGTGCTCCATAGAAATGCTCGACCTGCTTATCGAGCATGGAGCCAAGGTCAACAAGACCGGTGAAAACGGCGAGACAGCCCTTATGCTGGCAGCAGCAAATGGAAAGGCCGAACATGTAGCGGCGCTGCTCAAAGCGGGCGAAAAGCCGGATCTGGGAAAGGACAAGGGAGGCAGGACCGCCCTGCAGTTAGCGGCTATCCGGGGTTACAAAGATGTTGCCGACCAGCTTATCGAGGCCGGAGCAGATATTGATAACAATGGGACATGCGGTACATCCCCGATCCAGTTCGCTGGTTATTACGGGAACACCGATGTCGTCGATCTGCTGAATTCAAAAGGCGCCCGAAGTGGGGGGAAAATAGCAGATCGTTCTCTTGCTGGCATAGGAAAGCTCGGCAAAAAAGAAGCGGCGATCTATTTTCTCAACCACAGCGGCTGGGCCGTAAAGACCCGCAACCACCTTCTTATATTCGACTATTTCAAGAATGGCGAGGATCCAGACCAGCCCGGATTCTGCAACGGCACAGTCAATCCATCCGAATTCGCTGATGAAAAGGTCGTTGTCTTTGCCTCACACCACCATGGTGACCATTACTGGCCCGGAATATTCGAGTGGAGCGAACAGGTAGAGGACATCACATACTTCCTCGGCCACCAGCCGACAGACACCGTCCCGGCGTACACATTCATGCCTGAACGCATGGAAGAACAATTCGGCGACATTAAACTTACGACGATCCACTCCACAGATGCCGGCGTGGGAATGCTCATCGAAGTAGACGGCCTCACTATCTTCCACGCGGGCGATCACGCAAATGGACGTATCGGCCTGATGGGTGAGTTCACCGACGAGATCGATTTCCTCGAAGAAAACTGCCCCCGTCCCGACATCCTCTTCATGGGCATCAGGGGCTGCAGTCTCGGCCGCCCGGATGAAGTCAAGGAAGGCATCGAATATACACTCGGGAAGATGAAGCCGAAGGTGTTTTTTCCGATGCACGCTACTGCCGATGGTGAGGCGTACATGGAATTCATCGACAGCATAAGCAGCGATTTCAAGAAGATCCAGATGGTCGCACCTGGAAACCGCGGTGATCATTTCATATTCAAGAAGGGGAAGATCATCGATCCGAGGCCATTCGACACTCGCCTGGCCTCGAAAAAGAAAGATGCCGGATGCGCGGAGAACAAAGATCCCGGCTGCGAGAACCAGTAGGAATCTTAAATCTATGTCCTGGCGGGTTCGATGCCCGCCAGGATCTCATCGTAGACCGCTTCCACTTCGTGGACATACCTGTCGGCCCCGAACAACTTTTCAGCCTGTCGCCGGGCGCCAATCGAGCATTTCCTTCTAAGCTCATCATTCTCGAGCAACCGTTCCAGAGCATCGGCCAGGCTGGCCGGATCACCGGTCTTATATAAAAAGCCGTTCAGGCCATCTTCCACTATTTCCGGATTTCCCCCGCTATCCGAAGCCACGACCGGCACTCCCGAAGCCAGGGCCTCCAGAGCCGAACGGCCCAGGGGTTCGGGTTCTATCGATGTATTGACCGCCACATCACATTCAGCAATCAAGGCAAGGGGATCATCGCTATAGCCCAACAGTCCCACTCCCCCGGCAAGCAAGGGACTGGAGTCGATCATCTTTTTTAACCTGGCCTCTTCCGGCCCGGTGCCTGCGATGACAAAACGGACATCCCGGCGCCGACTGAGCACTATCTCCGCAGCTTCGATAAGAGATGTTACGCCTTTCCATTCCTCCAGTCGGCCTATATATCCGACCACCTTTTTCCCGTCACTCCTGACGGGAAGTGCCTCGGAAGGTCTTACCGCCTCAAGATCGATCCCGTTATGGATCGCCATGACCCTCCCTGACGGCAGGCCCTGGCTGACATTGTAATCTGCGACCGCCCGGGATACACACAGGACACGGTCTACACGGCGGGCTATAAACCGTTGGAAACAAGTCAGGTCGTAGAACCCCCTCTGATGACTGACCGCAGGTATCCCCGCTTTATGGGCGGCTGTCAGGCCGGGAAAATCAGCCCTGACAAAGTTGTTGGTATGGACCAGGTCAAAGCCCTGCTCCCTGATCCAGGGGACAAGGTCGTCTGCCTCTTTTTTCTGCACTTTCATATAATGCTTGATGCTCCAGGCAAGTCGGTAGAGATCGGTCTTCTTATACCAGGGCAGATACGGCCGGAGGGTGGAGGGCGGCTGGATCTCTTCCCCACCTGTCACCGAACTCCAGAGAGCCTCTTCGATCCCCGCATCCCGAAAGTTCTGCCGCACCGGAAGATCATATTTGAAAAGAACGAAGGGAGAAAACCGTGATCGATCAAGCCCCTTTACCAGCTGCAGCAGGCTGAAGTTGGAACCACCGATCCTGGATGCACGTTCGGTATATAAGATCCTGTACAAAAACTCTCTCCCCCTGATCATAGCCGGGCCTTGACCTGCAGGCCGCTGAGTCATAAACTGTCTGCAACAGACATGTAACCTGCTGAAAATTATAGGTTATCGACCCCTCACAGGGCAAGCGAAACTTCCCACGGAACACTCAGGACCATGTCCCGGCCGTGATCCCCAGAGAAAATATGGAGCGAATATCTTACGTGGGGGATCATATCTCTGATTCTGCATGCATATCGTTGAATTTCGTCGGGTTTTATGGTAGAATAGTGGCTCATCCAGCAGAAAACACACCATCAGGAACATATGCTCTTTTCCGATTCTTACGCCGCAGGAGGCCCTACCATGAATCCCGGAAAATCCCTCTTCGTTCCCGTTTTTCTCCTCATTGCCTGCCTCCTCAGCTCCACTGCCGGCGCGGCATGGATCGAGGGCGGTAACCCGGTGGATACCCGGATATATGCTCAGCAGAACCAGCAGATGGTTTCCGATGGATACGGTGGGACAATAATCGTCTGGTCAGGTTACGTCCTCGAAGGCGCGTTCATCTACAATGACATCTACGCTCAGCGTCTGGACAAGTGGGGGAACGAACTCTGGACGGCCGGAGGCGTCCCCGTCTGCACAGCGACCAACGAACAGAACTATCCCAAGATCGTACGAGACGGCGATGACGGATTCATCATTGCCTGGCAGGACGCCCGCTCTGGCAGCAATTCCGACATCTACATCCAGCGACTCGATATCGACGGCAATCCGATCTGGACAACAGATGGATTTATAATCTGCGGTGCGTCAAGCAATCAGCATTACCTCGACATGATACCGGTCGAGGGAGGCGGCGCGATCATCGCGTGGCAGGACGGACGTTTCTGGGCTATCACGAACTATGATATCTACGCGCAGCGAGTGGCTAATACAGGGTTTCTCGAGTGGACACCCGACGGCGTTCAGATCTGTGGGGCCATCTACGCCCAGGAACAGATCGAGATGGCAAGTGACGGCGCCAAAGGAGCTATTATCGCCTGGAGGGATTCACGCGGCACCGATAACGACATCTACGTACAAAGGATCGACTCTCTCGGTACTGTAAAGTACCTTACAGACGGCAATCCGCTTTGCACAGCGACCAACGCCCAGTGGGACCCCCAGATAGTCAGCAACGATTTCGTCGATGGAGCGATGATCGTGTGGACCGACCGTCGAAGCGGGACCAACGACATCTACGGCACGCGCCTCACTTCAGGTTCTTCAGCATGGGGCACTGACGGGGTAGCGATCTGTTCGGCCACCGGGGATCAGCATTTTCCTGTCATCTGCAGGTATGGAGACAACTCCATGGTGGTGGCCTGGAGGGATGAAAGGGGTGCCGACACAGACATCTACGCCCAGTTGTATGGCTTCTACGGCACCGTGGCATGGACCGCCGACGGAGAAGCTATCTGCACCGCTTACAGGGATCAATACGTCTGTGATATGGTTGAAGACGGCCTGGGCAATCTAATCCTGACCTGGATGGACCGGCGTGATGTATACAGTGACATATACGTCCAGAAGATCGATCCCGATTGCTCGCCTCTCTGGGATCCTTCGGGAGTATTGATCTGTGATGAATACTACGAGCAACTACTACCGGTCATGTCTGCCGATATTTCCGGTGGCGCTTTCATTTCGTGGCCCGACCAGCGTAACAACGCGACCACCAATCAGGATATCTATGCTGCGCGGATCGACGCGAGCGGATACTGGGGCTATTCCTCACCCGAAATATCCTCGATAGAGGACGTGCCTTCCGACGAAGGCGGCGCTGTCACTATCGAATTCGATCCGGGCGTGCTGGATGATTTCCCGTACACGGCGATCACCCATTATTCGATCTGGCGGAGTATGGCTGGAGCCTCGGCGATGATGCTCCTCCAAAGCGGAGAGAAGAACACTGAACTGTCTTCTATCACATCAGACTTCTCAGGGAAAGCCTTTCGCTTCCTGTCGACCGGCTCCGCCGTCTACGCATGGGAATGGCTCGGCAACATGGAGGCGCACAGGCTTGATAACTACTCGTTCACTGCCACCACGAACTACGACTCGATGATGGGCCAGGACGGTGTCCATCATTTCTTCATCGCCTCGCACACATCCGATCCGTTCACTTACTGGAACAGCAAGCCCGACAGCGGCTATTCGGTCGACAACCTCTCCCCCGCGCTGCCATGCGCGCTGGTGGCTGAACAATCATTCGACCCTGCCGGCCTCGGCCTGTCATGGGGGGAGAACACAGAGCCTGATCTCGGATGCTACCGGATCTATCGGGGCACAAGCGAATCGTTCGTTCCCGATCCAGGCAACCTGATCGAGACTACATGTCTGGCGGAGTACTTCGACGGAACATGGACGTGGACCCCGGATTACTACTACAAAGTATCCGCAGTCGATGTGCATGGCAACGAGAGCTGTTTCGCGCTGATCGGCCCGGAGGGAATAACAGGCGAGGATCCCCTTCCGACGCCGCAGGTCACATACCTCGAACAGAACTACCCGAATCCGTTCAACCCGTCCACGACGATCAGGTTCGGGCTGCGCGAAGCGGGACATGCGGTACTCAGGATCTACACCGCGTCAGGGCGGCTGGTCAGAGAGCTTGTAAACAGTGATCTTCCTGCCGGACATTATGAAAAAGAGTGGAAAGGCTTCGCCTCCGACGGCAGCAGGGTCGCGAGCGGAGTCTATTTTTACAGGTTCAGCACTGGATCATTTACCGTGACAAAAAAGATGATCATGCTGAGATAATTCGACCGCGATCGGCAGATTTGCAGGGGAACGTCCATGGCAGAATTGGTTGTGCTGTTCTTTTCAGACCGCGATCGCCAGTGACGCGGATTTCGACCACACTGCCCCTCGATCCGACCTGTATCAGGCCTAAATCTGATTGAAAAATCTCTATTTCTACAGTATAATGGTTCAGGAGGGTTTTCACTAAAATCAACATCTCTCGGCACTGTTGAATCTGCCTTGTGATCATGGGGGTGGTCTCGTGCGATATTCAGTCCTGCTTTCACTGGCCCTGGTTATCCTTGTTACCCTTGTCAATCCCGTAACGCTGTCGGCCCAATCTCCGCCTGTCGGATATATCGGGCTCTACCTCGACGAGGCGCGAACACTCACCGAGGCCACATCGCCTTCGATATTCACCTTCTACATTTTCTGTCAACCTGGTGAAAACGAGCTGTTTTGCGCTGAATACGCACTGGAGATGACCAGCGGCATCAATATCACGACAGTCACCCGAAACCCTGCGGTCTCGATCGACCTCGGCGATCTGGTGTCCGGGATGAGTGTCTGCTTTCTCGAGTGCCAGAGCGACTGGATATGGACTCACTCCGTCCAGGTAAACTCTCTGTCGTCAGGTCCGGGACAGATAAATATCACACGCCATCCGGACACGGGGAATCATCAGTTTGCCAGCTGCCTCCCGGGAAACCCCATCGAACCGACGTTCATCTCTTCAAAGATATGCGTTAACCAGTCCTGTCCGGACGATACATCAGGTCCCGTTCCTCTAACGTTAACCACCTCTGACGGCGAATTCTTCTATGTATACTTCGATGAAGAACTATTCATCCCTGATGCTGAAGACCACACAAATTTCTATGTATATAACGTGGACGATCCTGATGATTCCATCGCGGTCATCTGGGCAAGCCCGGTTGCTCCTGCATACAGCTTCATACAGATGCGACTGGCTACTCCTACTGCCGGGAATACAACTTACCGGATGGAGATCAATGACCTTCATGACATATTCGGAAACGTCACCCCGGACGGCACTTCCATCCTCTTCAGTGGCGTCGATACGATCGATCCCGACCTGATCGGTGTATCGGCGTTGAGCGATTCCACCGTCCTGGTAAGCTTCTCTGAACCGATCTCGGAAGCGAGCAGCGAATTACCCGCTAATTATGTGATTACTCCAGGTACATCAGGATCACCGCTCATCATCGGCTCGGCTGAAAGGATGCCAGAGGGCGATTCCGTCGTCCTCACACTTGGCATATATATCGAACAAAATGTCACATACACACTGACAGTCAACAATATCGTCGACCTCTCTGGAAATCCGATCGACTATCAGGGTCCTGAGACCTTCCGGGCGATCGATATCACGCCTCCGTTCGTCGAGAGTGTAACAACTACAGCACCCTATCGCCTTGTCGTCGGATTCAGCGAACCGGTGACGACCGAATCGGCCTCGGATACATCAAATTATACGATCTTCGACACAGCCGACCCCTCCACGATCCTGGCGATCGCTGATATAACCAGAAATTCCGCTGTCGAATTCACTGTCGAACTGAACGATCCCCTGCAGGTGGAGTATTCCTATTCAATAAATATCGTCGGGATCGAGGATGTTTCAGGGCTGCTCATCGAACCTCCGGGCATAACAACCGAATTCATTCTCGATGATATATCGATGCCCACACTGCTATTTGCTGACGCGGAAAACGACACGACGATCAGGCTGATCTTCAGCGAACCGATGGACCCGGTGACTGCGTCGGACCACACAAATTATTCAGTCTTCGAGACAGACTACGCACTCGTCACCGTCCCGGTCATCTCGGCCGCTCTCCTCGCTCCCGGGGATACCATCATACTCGGCCTCGGAGCTACACTTGCCCGCGCTATCAGCTTTACCGTTCGGGCATCCGGCCTGGAGGATCTGCATGATAACGCTATTGGAGCTCCGAATTCGGCAGACTTTATTCTACCCGATGAGTCTCCCCCCGGACTCAACGGCACCACACTCGAAAGCATGGGTGTGCTTCTCGTACATTTCGACGAACCGGTCTCCCAGAGTACAGCCGAAAACACGAGCAACTACGAATTGTTCCCATCCGACTCACCAGGAGCACCTGTCGGAATATCCAGCGCTGTCAGAAGATCGGATGGCCTGGAAGTATCTCTCACCCTGATAATCGATCTATCTTCGGGCACCGAATACACTCTCCGCGTCACGGGTGTGGAAGACATGTCAGGAAACACGATCCCTCCGGGAAGCGAAGTCATCTTTACGGCGGTCGACGATACGCCTCCTGTACTACTGTCTGTCAGTGCCCTTGATTCTGCTCACGTCGAAATGATTTTCAGCGAGAGTCTCGATGAGACTTCGTCCACCGACCCGTCCAATTACCTGATCTATGAAAAGCATGCTCCCTCAAACACGATTCCTGTGACAATCGCCTTACTGACTTCGCCTGACAACAGGGTGATCCTCACTCTGGCATCGAATGTGCTATCGGGGATCACATACAGCGTTGAGGTCTCCGATGTGGCCGATCTCTCGGGCAATCCCGTACCTGCCGATACGAAAAAGGAATTCACATATATCGATCCTGAACAAACGAGCCGCATCGGGCTGTATGCCGATGCCGAACACTCTGTCTACTGCGTCGATGGAGAAAGTACATTCTACGAGGTCGAGATGTGGGTCTGGTGCAAACCTGGTTCGAGTGGAATGATCTGCGCTGAATTCATGATCGACTATCCGGCGAACGCCCTTCCGGCGACGATTTTCAGGAACCCAAACGTTTCAATAGATCTCGGGAACCTGCAGGAGGGCATATCCGTCTGCCTGTCAAACTGCGTGTACAACGACTGGGTCTGGCTCTACAGGCAAACATTATACGTGATCGATCTCACGCCGAGCATCGTCGCCATCCAGCCTCACCCCCATTACGAGGATGTTACATTCGCGAACTGCATGGCCGGCTATCCGGTGGAGACCGGGGGCGTTGTCGCCAACCTGCAGTTGAACTGTCCTGAGACGCCTCCAAAACTGATTTCAGCGGATAATATGGATGACTCCCATGTCACTGTGCTTTTCAACAGGCCGGTAACGCAGGAAACAGCGGAAAACATATCGAATTATCTCCTTTTCGAATCCGGCCCTCCAGGCAACGTAGTCCCCCTCACCGGATCAGTCCTTCAGCCGGACTCGACTTCGGTCCTGTTATCGACACAGGTCCCACTGACTTATCAGACTGACTATACTGTGAGGGTGAGTGCGGTTGAAAACAACTACGGCGTACCGATCCTGCCCGCGAGTGAGATAACTTTCACAGCGAACGAGACTGATCCGCCAGCTCTGTTGTCCGGAATCATGACAGGGCAGGATCAGCTGGAACTCACATTCTCTGAACAGATGAATGAATCATCGGCAGAAAATGAAACAAATTACGAAGTCTTCGAAACATACGACCCATCCAGGACGTTCATCGTCACAACGGCTGTCTTGCTTCCGGACGCTGAAAGAGTGCGGCTCTATTCCGGCGAAGCATTCCTTCACGGTATTTCCTACACTGTAAGGGCCACGGATGTCACAGATCTGGCTGGCAACCCAATAGGTGATGACAACGAGATCGCCCTGACCGGCTCCGATACATATCCTCCTGAACTGGATCATGCCGATGCGACAGCCGCGAACATTCTGGAACTCGAATTCAATGAACCGCTTCAGGAAGGTCCAGCCGAAAACCCTGACAACTACACATTCTTCATGTCTACCGATCCGGCCGATGATATCGCGGTAGTCAAAGCCGACCTTGTCGGCACGACAGTCACGCTTCAGCTGGCCGGGGATATGCCGCCCTGGACGGCCTACACACTCGAGATCTCTGGGGTGATCGACCTGGCAGGGAACGAGATCGCCGCGGGTACTACTGCGGGAATCGTATTCGAGGTGGGCAGTATGGACGCGGCGATGGCCCTGTCTCTCGATGCCGGGATGGCTGACTATAATATCACTCTGGAGCCGTTTCAGATCTTTGACATCTATGTATGGTGCAGGCCGGGTTTTAACGGGATGATGTGCACCGAATACGCACTTACTTCTAATCCATATTACGGCTACTTTGAGTGTATCCCTATTGGTATAGAACAGAGCAGCCTGGTCTCCGTAAGTCTCGGTGACGTCTATTCAGGCGTCAGCACCTGTCTTTCAGACTGTCAACACGACTGGTTCTGGATCACAAAGGTTCAGTATCTGTACATGTCCGGAAGTGGATATATAACTTTAGGACCCCATCCCGAGATCGGGGCTCTGCAGTTCGCCAACTGCCAGGCCGGGTATCCAATAGAACCGGCAGGACATATCTCGGCAATCAATATTAACTCGGACTATATTGCTACGATGCTGCAGAGTTCCTCGGCAGAATATACCGGCGAAGGTGTAGAGGTGACATGGACCCTGCAGGAGGGGAGCGAAGTCCCGGAGTTTAAAGTGAGTAGAAGTTCCTCCACCGGGGGAACAGCTACAGGCTCGTTTGAGCCTGTTACCGGCTCGGAAATCAGCCGGAACGGCATGGCCTTTTCTCTGGTCGACCGAACCTGCGTGCCGGGAGACTCATACATATACAGAGTGACATACAATGACGAAGGCACAGAGCACACGCTCTTCGTGACAGAACCAGTAAGCACTCCATCCAGCTCTCTCACCCTGAGACAGAACAGGCCGAATCCTTTCAACCCCTCGACGACGATCAACTTCTATCTGCCAGAGGCGTGCAACGTCCTGTTGGAGGTCTTCGACGTCACGGGAAGGCAGATCGCGGTTCTTCACAACGGACCAGTCGATCGGGGCGAAAGGTCTGTCGAATGGCGGGGGCTGGATTCAGGGGGCAATCGGGTCAGTTCCGGCATATATTTCTACAGATTGACCGCGGGCAGGGAATCGATCTCAAAAAAAATGGTTCTGATGCGGTAGTACGTGTCTCTTTATATTCGCCGGGCCGATGAATGCATGGAAATCTTTCCCGACGATCTGCCAAATTTCTTTGCCCCTACCTGATCATTGCTAATGACAATATCCGGTTTTCGTTATAGTATCCACGAAATGAACATTGATTATGTAAAAATATTTATCGGAGCTGTTGGCGGACTGGGCCTGTTCCTTGTAGGCATGAAGCTCATGTCCGAAGGAATGCAGACTGTCGCGGGAGAACGTCTACGCAAGCTCATAAATGCCATTACCGACAACCGGCTGGTCGCCTGTGGAGTGGGCGCCACCGTCACATCCCTGATACAGTCCAGCTCTGTGACTACCGTGATGATCGTCGGCATGGTGAATGCCGGCATAATGACTCTGCGACAGGCCATAGGGGTGATACTTGGTGCCGATATCGGAACTACGATAACGGCATGGCTCGTCGCCCTGAAGATCGTCGAGTATGGATTGCCGATCCTCGGGATCTCGGCATTTTTCTACCTATTTTCCAAGAATGAAAGAGTCCGTTACATTGCGATGATGACGCTAGGCCTCGGAATGGTATTCTTCGGCCTCGAGATCATGAAGGAAGGCTTCATGCCGCTCCGGGATAATCCCGAATTCATCTCCCTGCTTTCCCGTTTCGAGCCCAAAAGCATGGTTGGTGTAATTAAATGTGTCCTGGTCGGAGCACTGGTGACAGCGATCATCCAGTCGTCTTCAGCGACCGTTGCCATCACAATCACCCTCGCCAGAACTGGAGTGATCGGTTACGAGACTGCAGTAGCTCTGGTCCTGGGAGAAAACATAGGCACGACGATCACAGCATTTCTCGCATCTCTGGGAGCCATAACAAATGCCAAGCGGACCGCCTATGCCCATATCCTGATAAAAATCATCGGTGTGATGATAATGGTGCCATTTTTCTTTCGATATATCTGGCTGTTGAAATTTATCATACCTGAGAACGCCGCAATCGCAACGAGGATCGCGTTCGCGCATACGGGGTTCAATATATTCATCGTAAGCTTGTTCATGCCTCTGATAAACCCGTTCACAAGGTTCGTCAAGTTCCTTGTGCCTGCTAAAGACCACAAGGAAAAGCACCATCTGACATATCTCGATGTCCGAATCTACGATACACCAGCAATAGGTATCCAGCAGTCATATAGCGAGATAATCCTTATGGGCGAGGGTGTCCAGAAGATGATGGGATGGCTCCGATCCTCGCTTAAGGACCTCAACGGGGACAGGACTCTGGAAAAGAAACTTTTTCACAGAGAAAAAATATTCGACCTGATCCAGAAAGAGATCGTCGAATTCATCGGCAAGATGATGACAGGTACGCTGAGCCATGATGTGACGAAGGAAGTTCACAAACAGCTTCGTATAGCTGACGAATTTGAATCCATAAGCGATTATATCGTTATTATTCTGAAGTTGCGGTGCAGGATGAGAAACGAAGGTCTGACATTTGCCGAAAAAGATGTCGAGGAGATATTGCAGCTTCACGATCTGGTCTCAGAGTACACGCAGTTAATCCATGAAGCTGTGGAGACCCGTGACGAAGGAGCCATTACCAAAGCACTGAGCCAGGGCGATACGATCGCGCACCAGGTGAAGAATTTCAGGGCCAATCATCTTCTCCGGTTGGAAAACAAAGAAACAGAACCACTGGCAAGTCTGATTATCATGGATATGCTGAGCTCGTATCGACGTATAAAGGACCACGCTCTCAACATCGCCGAGGTCGTAGCTGGCGAGAAATAGACAAGAGCCCCCGTCCCGGGCTGGATTATCTCATACGGATCCTATTCAATGATGGAAAACCTGGACTCTTTGGTGACCTCCTCGCGGGTCCTTCGGTCCATCACCGTGACAGCCAGAATATATGGCCCCTCTTCGAGTTCGCCAGTAGCTATCAACATCCTCGTCGGCTGGGTAGATCCGAATCCACCGGTATCGAAACCGGATGTGATCGATTTCGGTCTTTCATTTATCACGCTACCTGGACTGTCGTCCCGGACTGGTATTATCTCGTATTTGACAGTGTAGAATGTATGGTCCTCATCGTCCGTATTCAGGCCATAGACCTCGAAATAGACAGTGACCGGAAATGGCTTTCTATATAGATGCAATGGATGAGGGATGACAACGAGATTGTTTTTCATATATCTGCTGGGTCTGTCCGACTCAGCCACTTTTTTGGCGAACTGGATATCACTGATAGCCAGTCCCCCTTCGAGCGAATGGGCCCACTTCCTCGTCTTCAGGATCGACCTGCCATTCCCTACAAGATCGATGACTTCTATCCATATCCTGTAGGGAGCCGGATCGAGTGTCATCACAGTCTGCCCGAGCAGGCTGTACGCCGCGCTGGATTGAGCCCCGGCACTTGACACGAGAGTGAACTTCTCCTCTGAAGAAGCCACTTCCTTCATTTCCATATCAAATACGATAATCCTCATCTCGACCTCACTCTTCAGCAGGCTGTCTTCCTGTTTCAGAGCAAGCTCTGTAACAGGGATCTCGAGATTCACCTCCGTCCTGATCTTTCCGTCACCTCCGCTGAAACAGAGGATGTCGAAAAAAGAGACCATGTTCAGATCGAGATCGGGAAAAAGGAAGAAACTGTTTTCGTCTCCCGAAGGCCAGTAGTCCTTGATCCCGTACCTCCCGGAGATCAGTTCCACCATTTCCTTCAGAAGGTCGCCGGCCTCGGTAGTCTCAAAAGATATATCAACATTGTCGGAAAGGGTCGATCTTATCATAGACGCCACATCATCGTCCCCGGGCGCCTCATAGAGCCCATCTTCACGGAGAACGGTCCACGCGTCGCGATCTGTCCCTCCCACGACAAACCTGTATGTACCACTTAAATCATTATCGATGAAATTGAAGGTCGTGTCGGGAGCTCCGTACGTCCACCTTTCTCCAGGCATACTCAGCTTGCTTTGCGAGACGGTCGCCCAGATACGCTGCCTCGTGGCCGGCATGCCGTACCTGATGAACATATCCCCCCGAGTGTCCCAGCCTGGATATGACTCGACAGGAAACAGTTCCCTCGCGAGCTTCAATCTTTCGAAATGCTCCAACCTGCGCTCATTCTCGGCAGTCGTTATCGTTGGATCAAGCTGCTTCCAGAATTTTTCCATCCAGGTCATCCTGGCGCTACTTCCATGAAGGGAAAGATATTCGACCCGCTGCTCCGTGCTCATCAATGGACGCATGCTGTCATAGGCGACCATCTCATCCAGGTCCAGTCTCATCCGAAGATCCACCTCGGAAGTATGCGCTTCCATACCTTGTGAGTTCGACGCGAGACATGATGAGATAATCAGGGTTGATACCGGTGAGAAAAAACCAATAGCTATCATTATGACAGCCACGGATACGGCTCGCAGACTATACCATCTCATACAATACTCCTGTCAAAGATCTTGATCCGGAGGCAGGGAGATATTTCACGTTAAAATATATAAACCGGATTGCCTGATTACCAGAATAATCAGAAACTGCCGAACTGGCGTCCGGCTGTAAGAAAGAACGAATCGTCTCCGCCTTCTGTCCTTCCATATCCTATCTTGACGGGTCCGAATATCGTCTTCAATCCAGCGAAAACCGCTCCTCCGAAATCGAGGTCATCGGCAGAAACGTCGTCCATCGTGTCCCAGACATTACCGACCTCAGCATAGGCCCCAATATAGAGAGTGGGTCCTACAAGAAGTTTTCCCTCGACGACAGGCAGATAGAATCCGGTTCGTGCCGAGGCAAATGCTCCCCCACGCTTCTGCCCCTCCTTAAGACCAGCGAAGGAATGAGGCCCACCGAAAAGAAACATTTCGTCAAACGGTATCTTCGTATCCAGATCGCTGCCGCCCGAGACCGTGCCGAATAATGTGAGCTCTCGAATGGAGACAAAATGAGCGCCATCGAACGAAAGAGTCTCGTATTCTTCTTCTCCCCCGAATTTCTTTATGGCAGAATAGAATCTGATCGATGCAGCTCCTCCACTGGAAGGAAAGTCAGGGTCGTCGAGGAAATCTGTGATCATACTCGCCTTCATCGCGTTCCTCGTCTTCCACTCCTCAGGAATATCGATCTTTCCCACGTCGATGACCGTGTTGATCCTTCTGTGCTCGATCCCGAAACGGAATTCCGCGAACTTGCCCATCTGCAGCCCGGCATCGATCCCCACTCCGACATACCTCGCCTGGTACTCGGCTGTCTTGTGATCATCCTCGAAAATATTTCTTGTTCTCGTTACCGCTTCCACCGATGAAGAAATAAACAGGACACGCGATGGTTCGAGGGGCTGGAACCACTCAATACTTATCCCTCTCGACAACCCCAGCCTAAGGTCGGCACGCAGATCACCACCGAACCTGTTCATCTCCAGCCTGGAATACCTGGCCAGGACGGCGAAATCAGAGCGGCCATTGAGGTCATCTATATAATCGACTCCCAGACTGAGTATGTCCGGAGAATAGAATTTTTCTCTTAACAGAATTAAAAGTACCGTTTCGCCACTCTCTTCGATAAGCCTGTAATCGACAGATTCAAAGATCCCCAGTTCATAGAGACGGAGAAAATCGGCCCTGAGTCTTTCTCTGTCGAAAGGCTGCCCGACCTCTACAGACAACCTTCTTTTTATCTCACGGTCGTCGATCCTGGTCATGTTGTCGATACGGATCTCCGATATCATCTCGTGAGCTGGCAGATGCCTGGTGGGTCGATGACTACGTTGTCTCTTGAGAAACCGCGAATATTCCATCTTACTCCGGGAGAACGGAGAAAGATCTTCTATAAATCTCCTGGCCGATTCCTCTCCGGTAGCGATGATGTTTTCAGCGTTCCCGAAATCCCCGGGGCTTACCCCTTCGAGGCTCAGAGGAATATAGATATTCGCCAGATCCAGCACTGCCTTCGATGTCTGCTTGAGAAAGATATTAAAAGACTGGCGCGACACATCAGCAAGTGAACGGATAGTGCCCGCGGAGTTCTCGTCGATCTGCACACCTACATCGATCGCGATGATGATATCCGCCCCCATCTCCTTGACGACATCCACGGGAAGATTCCGGACCAGGCCTCCGTCCACAAGATACCTGCCACCGAGATGGACCGGAGCAAATACCCCCGGTATAGACATGCTGGCCCTTACCGCGTGGACCAGACTGCCAGAATCGAGCACGACCATCTCTCCCGTTTCCAGATCCGTAGCGACCGCCCTGAATGGAATATTCAATTCGTCGAAATCCTGACGGTCAGTCGTATAGATGGCCGGAATGTCAATTGCAAGAGCGAATTTCTGGCCGGCTACCAGACCAGGCGCCAGCACCGGTTTGAGATCCTTTATCCCCAGCTCGAAGTCGAAGAACCGGGCTCCGCTGTCCTGTTTTCGCCTGAACGTCCTCTCGCTGCGTTTCTTGTGATCGGTGAAGAGGTCTTCCCAGTCCATATCGAGCATCACCTGCTCTATCTCCCCGGGAGAAAGACCGGCCGCGTAGAGTCCCGCGACGATCGACCCCATGCTCGTACCGGCAATATAGTCTATGGGAATACCCTGCTCCTCGATGACTTTCAACGCGCCGATAAGAGCCAGACCCCGGGCTCCCCCGCCACTCAGCGCGAGCCCGATCTTCGGGCGCTCGGCTTTGACGGAAGATTTCATTGGGTCGGATGATTCCATCGAAAAAGCAGTGCCATGGAGGAAGGGTATCGACATCAATGCCACCAGGCAGCACAGGATCACGGCCCTGGCCGCAGCCATGGAGGGCATCACACCTGCACGATCTGGGTGTAGAGGTCTCATGGGATTCATCCT
Source organism: Candidatus Latescibacterota bacterium (assembly GCA_019038625.1). Classification (NCBI taxonomy): domain Bacteria; kingdom Pseudomonadati; phylum Candidatus Latescibacterota; species Candidatus Latescibacterota bacterium. The sequence goes on from JAHOYU010000195.1 coordinate 23,352, forward strand.
TGCAGAAAGATCCCCTTAAGACAACAGATATTCACTATTATTCCGCTTCGAGACTATTCAACATTTCGCGGGCGGGAGTCATATTCGGCATGATCTCGAGACACCTCCTGAACAACTTTATGGCGTCATCCCTCTCGCCCTGTCCGCGTTTTATATTCGCGAGTTGCCATAATCCGTTCAGTGAACGTGGATTTTCCTCAAGCAGGAATTCCAGCATCTCGACAGCTTCAACTGTCCTGCCTCGCCTATTCAAGTCGACCGCCTTGAAAACCATCGGCAGTTCTGGATATCCAACATCGAACCCTAGCTTCGCAGAAAGCGCATCGTAATGGGATGTGAAATCCTTGAGTCGGTCGACCTTCCTGTCCTCTGGAAACTTGTAATCAGCAAAGAGGTTTTTCAAACCATCCTTCTGATTCGGAGATGGAATGAAGTCCTCGTTATCATCTATGTAGATCATGTTCAGATCGAGGTTTCCCGGGGCAAGGCGCGAGGTCATCTCCGCAAACCGACGAGCAGATTCGACCGCTTCAGTAAGCTCCCGGTTAAGAGTCTTCGTCACGCAGGAGATCTGGAGACAGGTGTATGCCGGCAGATCAGCGCCAAAAAACGATTCTGCGCGTTCCATCAATATCTCTCTGCAATTATCCGCTTCAAAGGGATTGTTTAGTATATAAGCATCGAAAAGATCCGATTCGCCGGTAAGCACGTAGAGACCGAATACAGCCCCGGCCTGGGGACCGACCAGTATACGAAAATCCTTCGTTTTGTACTCGCTGTCGATAAACGGGATCATCTCCTCGCGGACGAACTCGATGAACTGGTCTATACGACTCGACAACCCCCTCGTCGCAACGGGTCTCAGGTCCCTGTATCGCTCAACGTTCGCGACACCCACTATAATAAGCTCCGGGATGGCGCCCATGCTGGCAAGCCTGTGAATATGGTGTACCGTCTCAGCGAAATACCCCTTCACCTGATCGCCGTACAAAAGGTAGAGGACAGGATAACGAAACTCCGTTCCCGCATAATTCTCCGGAAGCGACACGAGCAAAGTGCGTTCGTCGCCCAGAGCCTCTGAATGGATCTTCCTGATCGTGCCTATCGAGACGGGCGCCCCATCCTCCAGTTCGAGGACCGGCCGGGCTGACAACTGCACCGACAAGATCGGCAGCATGAGCAGGAAAATCGAAACAAGAATCTGGATATTCAGAATGACAGGTCTGTCTATTTTCATTTGACCCTCCCCTAAATGGATTCCCTGATGCTATCGTTCCACCATCATTCTGCATGATGGTGTTAAATATTTAACAGTAAGTAAAGTGGAAAGTTCCGCAGAACTAAAAAAACCGGGTCGACTCCGGTCCCATCAGAGAGACCTGCCGACCCGGCAGAACCTTTACGGGCAGATTTTCGTGAGGTTGCCTCAGAGGAGGGCTCATTCCTCACTGACGCAGTCTAGAACGGCAGGTCGTCGTCATCAGCCGGAGCCTGCGATCCGCCATCTTTGTTCGGCGTTTCCTGTGATTCGGATGGAGAATAGCCTCCATCTCCAGCACGGCCAAGCATGACCATCTGGTTAGCTATGATCTCTGTCGAATACCGTTTGTTACCGGACTGATCCTCCCAGTTTCTCGTCTGGATCCTGCCCTCGATATAGACCTGCTTGCCTTTCTTCAGATACTGCCCACATATTTCGGCGAGTTTTCCGAAAGCGACGACGCGGTGCCATTCCGTCCTCGTTTCCCGTTCTCCCTCGCGGTTTTTGAAATTCTCACTGGTCGCCAGGCTGAAATTCGCAACCTGCGTACCACTTGTAGTAGCTCTCATTTCGGGGTCCTGCCCCAGATTGCCGACGAGGATAGCTTTGTTTACGCCACTCATCACCACACCTCCTGCGATAGAAAAAATAATGAACCGTTCTGACACATCCGCATCCCATCCTCCCCGTAAGGTTCGGGTCGGATTGTACCTGAATCTGTCCAGTAGTCAAGGATATTCAACACTGGGTAAATTTCCTTATTCCTGTTGAAATATGTGATTTTCATCTTCAAGATACTTGACAAAATCAACTATTTGATACATAAATAGAATGAAACCTGTTTGATAACGGTTGTAAGCACCTTCACCGGGGTGACATTGAAAAAGGGAGAATAGATCATGAGTGAAATAAAGATCGGCGATCAGGCCCCCGACTTCGAACTTATCGAGACTTTGGAGAGCAATTGGAAGCTCTCGGACCACCTTGGTGGCAAAACCATAGTACTTCTCTTTTTCCCGCTTGCCTATTCTCCGCCCTGCACGGAAGAACTATGCGGTATTAGAGATGGTTTTAACGAATTCCAGAACCTGGATGCGGAGGTCATCGCTGTAAGCGTCGACCATCCGTTCGTACTGGACAGCTGGAAGAAAGAACTCGAATTACCGTTCTCGTTGCTGAGCGATTTTAACACCGATGTGTGCCGGAAATTCGGAGCGTGCCACACCCAGTTAGGCCCCCTTAAGGGTGTAGCAAAAAGATCCGCTTTCGTTATCGATAACGAAGGCAAGATCCGATACCAGTGGATCTCTGACGACCCCGGTGTACTCCCTAACATAGATGAGATCCGCCAGGTACTCGACGGTCTGAAATAACTGGCGCCTTTACAACATCTCAGCATGAGCCCGCCGCCTTCCCCTGGCGGCGGGTTATTTTTTGACCCGAACAGACTCTCACAGAAGGACCAGGTCGCAGATCATTGACACCAGGACATTTCATAAGTGTCTGGACCTTCCCGCTGCTCTCGTAAACGGGAATATTCTCTTGAAAATCAGTTCTGTTTGTGTAAAGCTTGACCCAGCGTAAAGGCAACAACACAGGGACAAATACCAGCATAAATTAATTTTCTGAGCAAAAGGAGAAAAGCGATGAGTGCTAAAGGTATCTGTGACAAATGCGGGAGCAAAGCGAAAGTCTATCTTTGCGAATCGTGCGGTAAGTCTTTCTGCAAAAACTGCCTGAAGAAGACGATGATGAAGCTCGCGAAATGCCCTGTTTGCGAACATCACATCGACAAGTAAGTTATCTTGACCAGACAGTGAGGCATTTCTCTAAGACTGCATTTATACTACTTTATCGCTGTATAATTACATCCCCTTCTAAGCACATCGGCCAGAAATTTGGTCGCACTTCCCATGGTAATTATCCTGAACACTATGGATTTAATTCCTCTGCGAGTACTTGTCCTGCTGACATCCCATCTGTCGTAAACCTTCCTGAACCCGTGTTTTTTCAGGATCCTGCGTGCTTTCCATGGTGTAAACCAATGTATCGCGGGGTGCTCTGTATATCCGATCAGCTCGGGTTTGTTGACCTTTGCCCAATTCATGATCTTCAGCTTGAGTCTGTTCGGATACCACCCGAAAAAGGGAAAACCTGTTATTTCGGAAGTCAGGGGGCAGAGAGAACTTGCAGAGTTAAACCAGAAAAGGCCACCAGGCCTCAGGATCCGGTATATCTCTGAAATCGAAGATTCGAGATTTTCGACATGCTCCAGCACGGAGGTAGCCAACACTATATCAAAACTATTGTCATCGAAAGGCAGTTCCTCCGCTCTACCCTTCCTGATATCGATTGGTACACTCAAGTGCTCAGAAAGTCTGCTCGCTGTCTTCCTTGCTTCATCCCACGGTTCCACGCCGACTACCCTTAATCCAAGTTTCTGGTATGCGGCGACGTACTCCCCCTGAGCCGCTCCGATATCGAGTAGTTTTGCACCATCCGGAATGCTCACAAGACTCCTCAATCTGTTCATACGCAGTTCAGCATCGTTATAAAC
>JAHOYU010000196.1 GCA_019038625.1 Candidatus Latescibacterota bacterium
GTACGTATATTTGCAGGTTCTCCCGAGGTTCACTGCGAGAGAAACAGTCGTCAAAATGTTGTAAAAACTTCTTCAATTCTCGTCCAATACCTGTAATGAGTCTAACATCCATATCATTGCTCCTTACAAACATTCTGTTTATAAGGAGTTATCGTCTTGACGGATCAATCTTCTTGAGCCTATATTGCGCTGTAGTACTAGTACTACAGCGCAATATAGTTTAATAATTACGCGGAACACAGGATTTTAACTGACTGATTTTTATCCCTAGTTGTCTCAATTGTCGAAGTCTTTTCTTGCGATGAGATTTTCGGGCGGCGCGATTGCGCCATTGATGATACTCGATCCGATCGAGGACTCTTTGATACAGTACCGTTTTCACCGATAACTGGAGCCATTGGCCCGTAATCCAGGCACATGCCATCGAACGGACTTGTTCGATGGTCAGGTACAAACTCTCGGTCTTTTTTTTCTCGGTGACTGTGATGAACACGAGCACAAAACAATTGACTCAACTGACTGATATAGAAGTGACGGTATATGCCTTGCCAGGAACGCATCTCAAAATGATCCATCCCCAGTTCTCGCTTGCCGATCTCGAAACAACGCTCAATCGGCCAACGAGAGAAAGCGATCCATAGCAACCATTCAAGGGTTACGTCCGGCGAATCCAGTGACACATTCGCCAGGAAGTATTTGACCTCGTTTGTATCGAGAACATTGCGTGCGATAATCAAGGTGTGAGCTTGGCGGGGAAGACCTTTTTCGCCTTGTTTGCGATAGAACTTGGAAGCCTTGACTTCCCAAACAACCGGACCTTTTTCGCCGTCCTTAATACGGAAACGTTGCCATTCCTGCTTGGCAAAGACCGGTGAATAGGCAACTAGATTTCTCACTTCACAGGCAGGCAATGTTTTTCGAGAAAGACGTGGATAGTGCCGTTTTCGGCCTTTTTTCCGTGTCTCAGCGGGCGTCGCTCTTTGTAGTATATGGGGTTCTCGTAACCAGCCAACAAAGTCCGAAGGGATCTCGCCAACGTAGTTCTGACCCAGACCGTCCAGGCCATCCAGGAACGGTCCGGAGCGGCCATACAACTCATCAAAGGTTAGAGCGGAAAACCGTATACCGTTCTTCAAAGCTCGGCGAACCTGCTCTAATGCAATCTGGGGTTTGGTTTGAAATTGTATGTTTTCTGGAACCTTTGTTTTTTTTCGCAGTGCAACATCATTCGCCCAGTCTTGAGGTAAAAACAGATCGCTATCCAGCAGACATTGAAAATCGCCTAGGACATAACCCAAGTGAACGCCCACCACACAATTGTCAACTTTACCGGTATTACCACACCACTGACGCTGTACCCCGCACGTAGATAGACCCTTCTTAGGATGGCCTGTCTCATCAATGACGCCAATCGCATTGGGATGGGTATGTTCAGTAGCCACAATCCACTGGATGCGATCTCGCAAACGCACGTGGTCCCAACTGACAGAAGAAAGGAAGTATTGCAACGTTCTCGGGGCTACGCCTGCAGCCAAAGCAATGGGTTCAATGCTCTTTCGTTCCAAATCAGACAACTGCCCCTGTACGTATATTTGCAGGTTCTCCCGAGGTTCACTGCGAGAGAAACAGTCGTCAAA
>JAHOYU010000197.1 GCA_019038625.1 Candidatus Latescibacterota bacterium
CCCCCCCCCCCCGCGACTTGGATTCATACTGGAGTGGTGCGGGACGCGGGTCCAAGGATGCCATCGACTTTGTTGGTTTCCGCATCTCTGCACCCCAATCAGGCAGGAATTCTATTTCGCCACAGTGATCTTGCGACTACGAACCCCCGGCTCCGTCCTCATCACGACCCTGTAGATTCCGCTGAAGTCCGAGCGACCACTTTCTCAGCCAGATTCATGACTTCTCTGATATTCTCTTCAGCCCAGTCCCTAAGACGATCCAGGCCGGCGATCGGCTCTTGTTCCCCAAGGACGCTGTAATTCTCACCGTCCCGTTTGATTACGCCATGCTTAACCAAGAATGTGGCCAATGACATAGCTTCGTCGATCGATCCGTCCGTGGCCCTTACAAGGGGAACTACCGTGCAGGGACAAAAGCGATAGTCCTTGGTGTTCCAAGCGACAAGATCGATAGGGAAATAACCTTTATCTTCCACACCTGCCGATCCAAGCGAGATCCCAGGGGCGATTGCAGTTCGGATGTCGAACAAATTATCCAGGTCTGAACTCCAGGGAGAATTGGGGAACCCGGCCTGAGTGGTATCTGCATGTTTATTGTTTAGAACAAGCACGGACAGACTAATTAAATTTTCGTCGATTACATTCCTGAAGGACTTCACCAAACTATCCTTGGCAAATTCCATCATAACTATGTCGCCGGGAGAATTCTCGTCCTCATTATTTGCACAATGATCGCCCATCTGAATGCAGGAAAGGGAGTCGATAATGATGAGGTCGTAGCCCATCTCCGATTCGTAGGCGTTTTCCATGGTGTAGGCCACCTGACTAAACGTGGTGGGGCAGTAGACGTCGAATTGGCCCCAGTTTTGGAAGTTGCCCCCATTTTTGCCCCAGACGAATTCTTGCTCCAGATCAAGAGTCAATATTCTGGCCACATCGAAATAAGCGACATTCAGACCACTTTTAACCACGTCCGCTGCAAGCTGGAGGGCGATTTTCGTCATTCCCAGACCAAACTCGGAGTGCATCTCAACAATCCTGGCTGACGGAAGACCTCCGCCCCAGATGGCATCCAGGCTGCCGATGCCCGTCGAAAGCCAACTCGTGCCATTCCTTCGGTCTTGCTCTATAATTTCCTGGGTCGTCTTTTTCATGTTTTATCCTCTTAAGTGAAGTTGCGTATGTGAATAATGGGACTTGCTCCGTTTCAAAGGGCTAGTCTTTCCCGCTTGGACATGCTTGTTGAACCTGTGAGTCAGCCGCTGGCACAATGCCGCTTCTCCTTCAAGAACTCACTCACGTCGGATGGTATGTAGCGGATGGCCCTACCGATTCTGATGAATGGGAGGTTTTGAGATTCGGTCCGTCTCCAAGTCTCTAGGGTTTTTGTGGACACATTCAGAATTTTCGCGACTTCTTGGGCAGTGAGGGTAACAAAATCGGGGAAAGAGTTTGGACTGGTCATCATGGGCTTCATCTCCTGAAAAGGTGGGAAAACTACGGTTGTCTACTCTACATACGTACCGGAAGGTATTCATGACCGAAGTATTTGAACTTTTTTTGGTTTTTCCCCAGAGGCATGGGCTGAATTGACCTCCCGATCAATGCAGCCTTGTTTCTTGACAGGCTAGTTTTTGGAGATAGGCTCGATTTTGAGGGAAGCATTGTGCAGTCGAGTGGCACGGCTCTTGGCCCAAGTGATCCATTGCCCCAGTGGGGTTTCAGGCGAAGTATCATCACCCTGGGCATATGACGCGGCCTCAACCTCGGCAATGAAGTCTCGGATCTTGGCTGCGTGGGCCCAGTTGTCGATTCTTTGGTTTAGGTCCGCAATCTTGGCCCGCTCCAATTCCTGTAGGCGGGCTTCTTCTTGCCGGCGTTTCTGTTCCTCTTCCCTCTCTCGCTGTTGACGGGCACGTTCGAGGCGATCAAGTCGAGATCGTTCTGCTCCCTGGATCAGGGCAACCACGAACGGCTTGAGGCAATCCTCCACCCGCTGACGCTTTCCGTCTCCCCAGGTCTGGCGGTTTTGTCCTGGCAGGCTGGTGTAGATTTTCAGAGCCAGCTTGCCATTCAATTCGTGATTGTATTTGGAGGCAGGAGTGTAACTGTAGTTTGATCGGTAGTTTACCGGCTCCTGCTCCTTCTTGGTGATGTTAACGCCTTCAACAATCCCGAACTTGATGAAAGTGCCCAAGATATGTACGCCGGTTTTGCTTGGGCTGCCGCTGGACGGTCCTCCGTATTTCCCTGGTGCGTATGGAACAGGTTCTGTGATCTCGACCTTGAGCCCGCGTTCTTCCAAGGCCTTGAAAAGCGTGTCGACAATTCTAAGAGCTCTATCAAGTGCACTGCGTGAAGCGATGATGTCCACGCAAGCCCGCTCATTTCTCAGCTTTGCTTGGCTCTGGGAGTTCCGCTTTAGAAAACCGGCACTTTTCCGTATCCACTTATGGGGATTGTGAAGCTCGTTAGGGACGCTGATAGCCATTGAGGCGTCATCCTCGCGCTCCAGAAGGGACAATGCTTCGTCTCCCATGGCCAAGTGGTCAAACGGGTCCTGCCAGCGACTGACCCGATGTTGGGTCGGTGTGCGGGGGCCGGGAGTGGGGAGGGGTTCCTTCTCGACATCCTGGCCTGCAGCCTTTCGTGCCCAGTAACCTCGACCTGGCCGAGGGATTTCAAGCTTTTTACAAATCTTGGCCAGGCCGGAATCAGAAATCCCGTATTCCTTAGCCAAGTTGCGCATGGGCTTGGCCCATACCTGCAAGTAAAGTTCATCCCTCTTGATGATGTTGGTTTCCCACTCCATGGTCGGAGCATAGGTCCTTCCGGCTTTCATTCCAATAACAACTGCACCTTGGGAAAACCCCCAAAGGTAGCCTCGAAGGACGCTGAAAAGGTAGCCAGGAATTGGGTGGTGGAGCAAAAGGCAGTATTCGTTCCAATATTCAGGCGGTAATCGGACCGTACCTACTGATACGTTATCAGTAGGTTAGGTTTTTGGCCATTATTGTGCCTCAATCCTCCGTGCTCTCTATCAGGCTCGAAAGGAAGCGAGCAAAGGGAACGATATCTTCCGAAACACTGGCCTTTTCCAGGGAAGTCATATAGGTATCGCGCTGCTCCACCGGAATAACCACCCAGGGATATCCTC
>JAHOYU010000198.1 GCA_019038625.1 Candidatus Latescibacterota bacterium
CTTGTCATCCCTCCATACCAGACATCGCCCCAAGCGAGCGCGCCAAGGGTGAGTTTAGCAACAAGGACCGCTCCCTCTTCCTCCAGTCTCTGTACTACAGTGGCAGTTTCCTCGATCACCTGTTTTCGGTATGGCTCGGCTCCCCATGTCGTAGGATGGCCAGGCACAGAAAAAAGATCCTTCACTCCATACGGTATTCCATGAAGAAGTCCCCTGTATCTGCCATCAGCCATCTCCGCATCGGCACGTTCGGCCTGTCTCATGGCAAGGTCTTCAGTGAGTGTGATAACACACTCCAGGTCCGGCCCGTACTTTTTCAATCTTTCTATGTAAAAGCGTGTAAGCTCGACCGATGTGATCCTGCCGGCCCTTAACAGTCCTGCAAGCTGACAGATCGAATAGAATGCCATTCTGTCACTATCCTCAGGGAGATCTGTTCCTGTGAGCGGGACAAGGGAATACCCCTGGCCTTCTTTCGGCATTTCCACCCCCCCGGGGAGTGGATCGAATTCCACCGCAGGTGGTACTCCATTCGCAATATCGAACTTCCTGAGTTCCAGAAAACTTCCCAGTTGGTCATTTACTTCACCGAGAAGAGAATCGATCTCATTTTCATCGAATTCCAGTCCGGCAAGTTTCTGTGCAGTTCGCACATCGTCTCGCACAATCTCCTCATCAGTCGGTCCAGAGCACGAAAATGACATGATCACGACCACAGTCATTAAAAGAAAGGATAGATGCTTTTTCACAGCGCTCACCTCCATGGAGTATAAAACTGATTGACGAATGATACCCCAGGGGCATCGCGAAATAAAGAAGTTATGCAGAATTCCTGAATCCATTAATTCTGAGATTGCTCGACCTGGGTCATAAAATAATCACCCTTGACATCATGTATGGTTTTTCATACATTATGTGTAGTTATTCATCCTTTTGCATCGCAATCGTCATAGACACTATCGAAAGGATCAACATGACTCTGTGGCAGAAAAGAGCATTCCTGTTGACCATTGTCTGGACCATCGTCCTTGCCGGATTCATCGCCTGTTTTTTTCCGGCGAAGGGGTCTCGGATTTCACCAAGGGAAGCATGAGAAGAAATATCACTGGCGGTCTCATTGCGGCAGGACTCATCTCACGGGTAATCATTATTTATATTACCAGGACGAAAAAGAACGAGAAGAGGATCTTAGTGGACGAAAGGGACAGAGAGATCTCCCGCCGTGCTGCGGAAGGTTCGTTTCACACTCTCGCGATATTCGTGTTTTTTGCCTGCATCATCCTTCATGACAACTTTCTCAGTGAAGGTTCGATACCAGTCGAGTGGATGTTTCTCCTCGCATTCGCTACTCTTATCCTTGCGCATCTGACCCAGTCAACCATCTCTCTCCTTTTCTATCACAGGAGGGACGAATCCAGTGGCTAAGGCCAGAGTAAGCAATATAGTGAGAAAACTCAGGTTCGAACACGACGAGATGACACAACAACGTCTATCGGAACTCAGCGGTTGCACTCGCCAGACAATCATGGCTCTGGAACAGGGGAAATATGTACCCTCTCTCTCCCTTGCCTTTCGGATCGCAAAAGTATTTAGTCGTGGAATAGAGGAAGTCTTTTCGTACCAGGACGGCTGATGTGCTGAACCGACCATCCACGAAAACTTCATATTGGAGGTGTGAAAATATAAAAATGGCGCCCCCAACGGGATTCGAACCCGTGTCGTCGCCGTGAAAGGGCGATGTCCTAGACCTGGCTAGACGATGGGGACGCACTTAGCTTTGCCAGTCCGATTGGACTGATGGAAGTTATCAATGCGAAGTGCCGAAGTCAACTGGAAAAACAATCAGAAGAGGTAAGAATACAACTTTTTCAATAAATCGATAACCTGTATATCATCTTCAGTCCGGCTCGTCATCGAAAAAGGAAAGCTGCCCGGAACCACTATTCCTGTCTTTCTGGGAAGGCTGCCTGTGCTTGAAGAAATCACCTGCCCTTGCGTGTTTTTCATAAAAAGCGAGTGTCACATCCTTCAATTCGGAGTGTGTGGTCATCAGAAAATCAAACAAGCCAGAGTCAATAAGGTCATTCACTGAATCCATAGCCAGCTTGTGAGAAAGCCTCTCCATGAAATCGACAAGATTTCCGAAAGGTCCATTATTCTCTCTTTCATCCAGGATGACAGCCAATTGCTCGTCGCCGAGTCCTCCCGATTCGTTCAGGGGCGACCTTATACCCCCAGGCACTATCTCGTACTGCAACCCGCTTGAATTTATATCGGGCGAAAATACTTCCTTGTTGATACCTGCAAGGTAATCGAGGTAGCTCTTCTGCCTCTCTTTCGTGTCACCTGTATTATTCAGAAGTCCGGCAAAATACTCATCGTGATGATTTGCCTTGAGCCAGGCTGTCCGGTAGCTTATGTAAGCCTGGGCGCAGCTGAAGGCTCTGTCGTAAGTAAATCCTGTGTTATGCAGGAGGAAATCGAAGATCTTCTGAGCATCCTCCTCATTTATCTCCTTCTCCATAGCTCCTCTTATAAAATCCAGCCTTGCCCCGAGTAACGAACCTGCCTCCTTCTTCGAAACAGCTATTTCGATTCTCTCCGCGCGTTCCCCGGTTATACCGGCTGAGTCCTTGAGTATCTCCCTTATCTGTTGTTTGAAAAGAAGCAGCCCACTGGTACTCTCCAACGCTCCTGAAAGCGAATGATGTGGAAGCAGCACTTTCCCTTTCTTTCCAGCGTTTTCCAGATACTTCTGCCACAGCCTTCCTTCCAACGGTGCCGGCCTGTACAATGAGATCACGTTGACGAGTCCCTCGAAATCCATGGGCTGGGTCTTCATCAGCAGATCCCTTATCCCCCTGCTTTCCAGAAGATATACACCGGTGGTGTCTCCCCGGGATATCATCTCGTAAGTCGTCGTATCATCGAGAGTGGGAGGCATCCCGACAGAGGGGCTCCTTTCCTTTTCTCCATCATCGTCGCCACCACCATCAAACCCCAGCATATGGAAGGTGTCGTCGAGAGCGGCAAGAAAATGAGAGCGCTGGACAACTACCGTCCAGCCGCCAATAGCCTTAATCGCCCTACTATCTACCATACAGAACTCTTCCCCGTTACTACCTGTGATGCAGGCCAGATAATCCTCCATCTTCTCGGGCAATACTACGACTCTGGAAGTGTTCAGATTGAAATGATGCACTCTTCCCCTGAGAGATTCAGCCCCGCGAAGAATCATTCTCACTTCATTATTACCGTTATACATCCTTGCAAGCTGATCCGAATTGTCGAGCAGGTCCTGAAGTGAATCCTTCTTCCTCACCGAGGACAGTGCCTCAGAGATCGCTTTGCTGGTCTCATCCGCCAGGTCAGAGTGTTCCATTATCGTCTTGACCAACGTGACAAGCGACATCTCCTCCCGTACCACCTGGTTGAATACACCGCTTTTCGGAAGCATAGACTTCAGGGCAAGCATAAAGACTTCTCTCGCGCCCTTCGGTTTGATCAATTCCAGCTGCGGTGGTACACCCTTCCCCGGCGCGTTGAACGATTCGAATAACAGGCCGTGCTCGACAGGATTGAGAGGAATTATATCAAGCAGAAAGGCTACAAGACTGTCGAGGATCTCGCTGCCTATGATCTCCAGCCTGACACCTCTTCTGCGGAACCCGTCCAGAAGTTTTCTCAGAAACAGGATAAACCCGGACAGATCCTCTCGCCCCGCACTTTTTATCTCATCCTGCATCATCGTCCTGAGTTCCGCGATCTCATCCTTTCTCCTGTTGTGAAAGGCAAGAAGGAATCTTCTGTCACTCATCTCGGCAAGTGTTTTCTCAGAATCCTTGTCTGAGCTGAATTCTATCCTGTCTTCCATGAGAAGGTCGAATTCACATCTCCCGGCGATCCTTCCTGATTCTTCCAGAGCATCTGAATATCCGTAGAAAAACGGGTCGAGTTCTTTCTTCCTCTTCAGAAAATATTCCGGGTGATTTTCCTCTGTATCATACTCATTCGTATCGCCCGAGATCTTCCTGAGAGTGGAATATGCAGACGCATCCTCTCTCAAAGCAAACCTGTCATTATTCGTTGTTACCAGCGCCACTCCCATTTTTCTTGAGAGAATGCTGAACTGCTCTATGATAAACTGCTCTTTTTCCACGTTGTGATTCATGATCTCAAGAAAGACGTTCCCACTGCCGTATATCGTTACGAGTTTATCGACGACCGCTCTCTCCCTTGGCAGATTTCCGTGCAATACGGCCTGGCTGGTCTCGCCTTTCAGACAGCCGGTCAGAGCTATCAATCCCTCCCTGTGAAGGACCAGTTCCTGCTCCGTGACATATTCCAGCTTTTCTTTCTCGTGATGTTTTTGTATCAGGTCAATGATATTCCTGTAACCTCTGTCGTTTTCCGCCAGAAGAGTCAGATGGTATGTCCCGCTGTTACCCGTCAGGGAGAGATGCCTGATCTCAACGCCGAATATAGCTTTGATTCCCGCTATTTTCGCTTCATTCGCGAATTCATAATGTCCGATCGCCGTCCATTTATCTGTGAGGGCTACCGCATCCATTCCAAGAAATGCCGCCCTTGAAATGATCTCGGTCGGAGTAAACATTCCTGAATACGCACTGTTTATACTGTGGACATGCAGTGGAACGTAGGGCATCCCATGGACTCCCCGTTAGAAAGTGTGCTTATCTTTTCCAGTTATCTTCAATTGTGCTGGACAACCCGCCATCATTCAATATAATATTTGCATCATGTTTGAATGATGCATTGTATCTCTATACAATTTTGCGGGTCGCCGAAAGAGTGGTCGTCGCTTTCATGAACGGAGTCTTTGCATGAGTTCACAGGAAAATAAGACAAATATTCTTAAAGATGAAAATGAACGCCTGAAGGCGGCGATCGAAGAACTTTCGATCCTTAACGATATATCTACCGCTATCAACTCGACTCTTTCCCTCGAAGAGATCATTGAACTGATCGTAAAGAAGTGCGTAAAACATATCGGTGCCGAACAGGGAACAGTCACGCTCCTTGACAGTATGGAACAAAAGAACCCCTTCCAGACGATGATACGTCAGGTTGACAGGTCGAGCGATTTCCTTCCTCTCCATCTGGATACTCAGATCACAGGCTGGATACTGGTCAACCGAAAACCGCTGCTCATCAACGACATGGAATCCAATGAACATGTCAGGATACCGAAGAATGAAGAAAATCCCGTAAACACCCTTTTGAGTGTACCCCTTCTCCTCAAAGGCAGAGTCATTGGATCGCTGAACCTCTTCAACAGAAACACGCCCGGTGGTTTCACGGATGCCGACAAGAGACTACTGAGCATTATCGCTACCCAGTCCGCTCAGGTGATCGAGAACGCAAGATTGATCGAAGAGGAAAAATCATTATTGCATCTCCAGGAAGAGATGAAGATGGCCTTCAAGATCCAGATGGGGCTCCTGCCCAAAGAAAAACCCGCGATCGATGGATACGATATTGCAGGAAAAAGCATACCAGCAAAGACTGTGGGTGGCGATTACTACGATTTCATAATGGCAGGAGACGGCAGGATTATGATCTGCCTTGGAGATGTATCCGGAAAAGGGATGCCCGCGGCACTTCTGATGTCGAATCTCCAGGCTACTTTCCGTGGACAGGACCTCAGCAGACATACACCCTGTGAGATCATGAGCAGGTCCAACAAACTACTGTTCAGAAGTACAGATCCCGACAAATTCGCCACATTCTTTTTCGGCCTTCTTGACAATACCAGACATGAATTTCACTACTGCAATGCTGGCCATAACAATCCTATTCTGACGCACAAGAATGGGGATCACTACTTCCTGGATACCGGAGGGCTTATACTTGGAGCCCTGGAGGAATCCACGTATACTGACACTATAATATCACTCGCAGTCGGCGATACACTCCTTGTTTTTTCCGATGGCATCTCCGAAGCCAGGAATCCTTCGGATGAAGAGTATTGCGAGGAGAGAATACTCGAAGTCCTCACCAAAAACCCTCATCTCGATGCCGCCGGGATAGTCGACCACATTATCAATGAAGTAAATACCTTCGCCGATTCAAGAGATCAAATGGACGACATGACCGTAGTCGCGATGAAGAGACTTTTCTGACGGCCGGATCACGACCACCATTCGACATTATAATTATCACAGAAATCCAGGAAAAACGCGATAGCACGATAAAAGGACAACTGATTCCTTGATAATAATCTCGTTTTGTGTCAAAATTCGGTTACCTGCTAAGGCATACTTCAAACAAAAGGAAAATCGATGATAGGGAGTACGATATCCCATTATAGAATCGTCGAAAAAATAGGTGAGGGCGGAATGGGTGTGGTCTACAAGGCTCAGGACACCCGCCTCGAACGTGATGTCGCACTCAAATTCATTCATCCCTCCCGTATCTCGTCCGCACGTGACAGAGCTTGTTTCGCGAGGGAAGCACGCTCTGCGGCTGCACTCGATCATCAGAATATATGCGCGATCCATGAGATCGAGGAATTCAGAGGCCGGACCTTCATCGTGATGGCTTATTGCGAAGGCGTACCCCTCAGCGATATGACTGCCGGACACCACTTCACCCTTGAACAGGCTCTCGGAGTAATGCGTCAGATACTGGAGGGGCTTAGTTCCGCGCACGATAAGGGAATCATACACAGGGACATCAAGCCATCCAACATCGTCGTCGAACCTGAGAAGCTGAAAGTCAGGATCACCGACTTTGGTCTTGCCAGGGAAATCAGCGCGGCCTCATCTGCAACAATGGCCGGACATTCAGGAACGCTGGAATACGCTTCGCCGGAACAGGTAACCGACGGAACAGCTGATACGAGAAGTGATGTATGGGCGTCAGGTGTCACATTCTATGAACTCATTGCTGGCAGGCGGCCTTTTGAGGGAGAATACGCAGCATCCATCATATACAATATCCTTAATTCTGAACCGGACCTCTCCACCTTTCCACATGGCCCGGCGGGCGATGCCGCCATAAATATCATATCGAGAAGCCTGGAAAAGAACCCAGACAGCCGATACCATGATGCTGGTGAGATGTTGAACGATCTCAATGCTGCATACGACCTTCTGGATGACGAAGACAGGCATGTTCACATTCATCCGACCCCTTCGAATAAGATCCCGGCAGCCTGGACCCTTGTTATCGTTGTCCTCGCGATCATTGCTGTCCC
Organism: Candidatus Latescibacterota bacterium; assembly: GCA_019038625.1. NCBI lineage: Bacteria > Pseudomonadati > Candidatus Latescibacterota > Candidatus Latescibacterota bacterium. The sequence continues at coordinate 7,220 of JAHOYU010000198.1, forward strand.
GCTTATCCTATGGATACTTTCCGGCTCTTCCTTTACTCCTGACAGTCATCCTCTCGGTACCATAGATACGACCGGCACGATACTGTCCGAAGCAGATATTATCTTCGAGAGAGGAAAGGCCACTTACGACGGTGGTGATCAAACAACAGGAATCACCCTGATCGAGCAATGCATCATGATGGATCCCGATCACATAGAAGCTCTCAAGACCCTTGCTGCTTACTACAACGCCAGCGGCGACTCGAAGAAAGCAGCCGACTATATCGACAGGGCAAAGAAGATCGCTATTGGCAAGGGTAATTCTATAGATCTGCTTAAGTGTAATATTGTAGAGGCATACGTATGGCACGACTGGAACATGGCAGTAAGAAACCTGAACTCGCTTCTTGAAGAAAAGCCGAACGACATCAGGGGGCATCTCAATCTCGGATACATAATGTCACGGTATCTCAGACAGTTCGATGAAGCCATCATACATTTCAGAACAGCCCTGGACCTGGACCCGAAGAACGATCTTGGAATGAACGGATCTGCCTGGAACTACATCGGAAACGCTCTTCTCTTCTCCGGAAGGCCCGAGGAATCTATCAAGGCATTCCGGAAATACGGTGAACTGGCTACAGGGTCACCTGATCCCGTTAACAGCCTCGCAACTGCCTTTTATTTTTCAGGCAATTTCCATGAAGCTGTCCGGATTACAGGAAACGCGATTAAGGAAAACCGTCATAATTTCAAATTCTTCGAAGTACTTGGCAGATCCTGCCTGTCTCTTGGTCAGTGGGAAAGGGCCGTTGATTCTCTTAACAGATACATTGGCGCGTCTCCATCCCAGGGATACAAGGCGGCTGGCCATGTCCACCTGGCCCGACTTTATCTCGCACAACGTGATAGAAGAGCATTCGACCGAGAAATAGAAAGTCTTCTCTCGATATCACCAGGCTCACTTAAAGCGAGGTGGCTCTCTGGCCTTGCTTGCGTCCGACTTGATAACGATACAGCCGCAGCAGTAAATTATCTGGAAGAAATGCGCACCATCATGACTGACCCTTTTGTCTTTAACGGAATCCCGTGCACGAAGCATCTCGAGGGAATCATACTTCTCGCGGAAGGCAGTCTTGAGGAAGCCATCGAAAAACTTGAGGCTGCCGAATTCGCCTCGCCGAGAGAGTTTTTCTATTTCGGCAAGGAACTGATCCGTGGACTGATCGAGATAGGTCGGATAGATCGAGCAGAAGAAAAAGGCACCGACCTTCTTTCTCTCAATAGTAATGATTATGAATTGCTGATCCTCATGAACAGCATCTATCTGAAAAAGGGAGAAAATGGAATTGCGTCTCAATACAAGGAACGTGTATTGAAGGTCCTTGAGAATAGCGATCCCGGATTCTTCCCACTTAATGATTTCATATCTAAATCCGGACTTTGATATCGAAGGATATTCTGTTTTCTTTCAAGGAGGTAATATCATGACGGATGTCGAGTTCAAAGGATGGGAGATTCCTGTCAGCGATCTCGAAAACATGCTGGAGTTGTGCAAGACTACAGGAATGAAGAGCATGGTCTTTGGCACTGCATGCATGGAACGCGATGAGGTCGTTGAATTCATCGACCCGAATGGCGGAGAATATAAATACGGAAGTTACAAATTGTTCATCAAGGGATATATTGTCAAATCCCTTGGTCTATTGTGCGCTTTCCCTCTCGCTCCGGCAGTCACCTATTTCGATGAATTCCCTCCGATCCCGCCAGAACCGTTCAAGGACGGCCCCTGACACTCTGCTCGTGCTATAAAAGGGAAAAAGGGATTGCCGCTGGAAAGGCAATCCCTTTTTTTCATGTTTTATAAAGCCCGGAGGTGGCGTTCCGGGCTTTACTTTAAAGCAGGAGCGTGACAGTTCGAGTGGTCAGTTCAGCCTGAACGAGACTGGCACAGCGATGCTGGCCTGAACAGGGACCACTCCCTGCCTTGCGGGCTCGAAGAGAAACTGCATAACCGCAGCGATAGCAGCCCTCTCCAGTACAGATGTAACGCTGGAGTGAATTATCACAGCCGAAATTACCTTGCCATCGGTTCCCAGGAGAGCCTTGATCAGGACATCCCCCTCAACACCGGCAAGCCTGGCCAGTTCGGGATATTCCGGTCTGACCGATCTAATTAGTACCGGGCTCTTGTCGAAGGCATAATAGACTGGGACCGTCTCCTGAAGGATCGGAGCATTGAACTGATTCTTGAATATATCCGGAGTCATGGTTCTGGGGAAAAACGGTTCATCCTCCACCTCCCCTGCCCCGACTTTGACAACCGGAACAAGAGCAGGTGCCTTGACCTCTGGTGGTTCTTCTATCTCTATTATGGGTTCCATCTTTATAACATCGAATACTGGTTGTTCTGCCAGTCGGTATGGAGAAAATGTGAACGGGGGAATAAGATAGAACAGGGCGAAATGTATTGCTATCGCGCCTAGCACCGCACGTCCTATATAGAGTTTATAATCACCCTTGAACTTCGCGTTAACAGTCAGCATTCGACACCTCCCATGATTCTCTCCCGGCCTTATAGGCCGCCATCATCTCACGGTCGGTACCAGTCGGTTTTGAGTGGGGTCGGTTTCCCTTGTGGCAGGTTTAATATAATACTTTTTTTCTCTGGACGCAATGCAGTTAAAATCTCACTCGACTGACGGGTCCGGAAGAAGCAATCCGTTCAGAAGTAGTTTGTAACATCCGGCTGTCGATGCCCTGAACTGGGGATTGAATCCATAGAGGACCAGCTGCCCCTTGTTCTTGCGGAACCAGACAAGGGCAGCGTGCCCTCCCGCTTCCTCAAGTTTTTCAGCATATCCACTCACGAGGATATCACTTTCCGGGATCCTGCCCACTACCCGTCTGTCCATATCAAAGGCGGGGATGGAAGTTGCGAACACCGGTCTCCCACGAAAAAACACGTTTACCTTCTTCCCCATACCCAGACTTAATAGATGGTCGGTCGCCAGATCTATTCTCACCAGCGAGCCCGGGCAATACAACCCCTTTTCCTTCAAACGTTTCGAAATATCGTTGAAGGGAAGAGTGAATTCGTCACCGTTGTCCTTCTCCTCGGATAGAGCTAACTCTCCGCTGAACAATCCCGCCGATCTTCCCCATGCTAAAACAGTCCCGCCGGAATCGATGAACCTGAGCAGTTTCTCTTTTCCCTTTTTCCCCATACCTTTTGTATAACCCGGCGGATAACCACTCGAATAATATCTCTCTCCTGACTTGTATTTACCTGTCATCAGGACAGATTCATCAGTGTCCGGTATAAGGATAACGTCAAATTTTCCGGCCAGGTCCCTGTCCTCCAGCTCACCGGGCCGTAGAACCTTAAAGGGTATACCGTAGTCGTCTAAAAGATACCTGGTCCATCCTGCGTCCATGTCGTGCCGGAAAGTCTCTACCAGGCCTGTCCGAGGTATTGTGAGCTTCGTCAGCGAATCCTCTCCCGGAATCATATCTTCTCCGGTAAGACATAGCGGCTGAACGCTGAGACCATCATTCAGTAAAGCAAGCTTTTCCCCATTTCCACTGACCAGGAAACTACCCTTTTCAAATACGGCCGGTCCGGCTTCGAAATCCTCGTCCAGCCTGAATACCGACAGCCCACGTTCCGCGGCTTTGAAAACAGCCTTAAAACTCTCGTTATATCTCACGTTGAGCAGGACATGCCTGATATTTTGATCTTCCGGCCTGCTATAAAGTCCATCGATCCTGAACCGGCCCTCGATCTCACTCATCGAAGTCTCAATACCAGGTTCTCTTTTATCTATCCTGAACGAAGTCACTCCCCTGTGAAGAGGCAATGACCATGAAGTGATATCATAAGGTTTGATGATCTCTCCACCCGGAGTATAGTGCCTTACCGGAAATTGCTGACGTTCCATCACTTCCTTGATAAAAGCTCTGAAGGGTTGAGCCAGGGGGACCACTATATCGCCCCTTTGAATAATAGTTCCTTCACCTGTCAGGATATCATCTTTAGTCTCATATACTTTTACACCATGCTCCTTCAGCAGATCGACGATATGGCAGAGTTCACCCAGGTCACGCTGCCTCTCGATTCCCGATGGCATCACGAAATAGAAAGGAGGCTCTGTCTTTCCCTTCTCTACCTCTATTTGGCAGATATTATTTCTGAACCGGAGAATATCCTTTCGGTGATTCGAAGCGGTCCTGATTATCGACATCGTCGAACTTATCTCATAATCAACGATATCGGAGAGTCGCCACCATCCTCCCTCCCACGGCTGCGGCATGTTGGTACCTTTCTTGTATTCGGAAAGTCCTTTTCCATGGACACGCAGTTCTCCCGGTTCCACGTAGACCGGTTTTGCATATTGCGCACTGGCGCTTTCGGTGAGAAATCCGATCACGTTCTTCCATATACAAGTCTCCGTAGATCCGGGCCAGTAGTCGTCGAACAGGTACTGGCGGGTCACACCCGAACAACCGTCAGCGGTCATATCCTTCATAAGGTTCGATCCGAATATACCGATCCAGTTCCAGAGGGAAGCATCAATGTTCTGTGCTATCGGATCATGGTTGGGCGGCACGAAATAGCGTACACCGCTCGATCCCATCTGGTGCTTCTCGACCATTACCTGTGGAAACCACTCATGGCTGAATAATCTCGATACAGCTTTCGTATCCATTTGTGTCAAAGTCACAAAATCGCGATTATTGTCATGGCCGACATATTTATGATAGATGCCGGGCATCCTCGAGCCCTCGAATCTGGTTCCCTTGTACTCCATGTAATGATGGACGACCATATCCATCCCGTCAGGATTGTGGCAGGGGACAAACATGTAGACGACTTCGTCCAGCGACTTGATCTTTGATGAGATATCAGTCGTAACGAGATCATACGCTATCAGGGGGGCAGATTGAGAAGGTCCGACTTCGCTTGAATGCATCGAAAGCGTAGCGACGAAGAACACCCTGCCATCATCTATCATCTGTTCAAGTTCTGATTGGGGGATATCCTGTTCAAGAGCGAGTCTTTTATTGATTATTTTCAATTCATCGAGTCGCCCGATATTTTCCTCCGATGATATGAAGACGACAAAAATCGTCCTTCCCATCGGAGAGATTCCGATCTCCCTCATCTCCATCATCGGAGAAGCCTGATCCAGTAGCCCAAGATATTCGATCAACTGATCATAGTCGAAGAGTTCTCCATCAGCCCCAGGCTTAAAACCGAAGAATTCTTCAGGGCTTGTAAATCCCCCGGCCACAGCCTGCCCGCCTGAAAAACATCCGAGTAGTGATAAACCCAATACAATGACTATGATCCTTTTGAGATAATATACAGAGATGAGCATCCTTTCCTCCTCTTATCATGCTGAAATTCAAGATATCAAGCTTGAGTAATTTCTTCATGCGTGACTGGTAGGATAACATAGACCCTGTCCTGATACCAATTTCCTTTTGACTGCCGAGGGCTCAGGCCATACAATTGCCACTCTGAATATGACCAGGCGGGGATTACGTAGATAACGGATCCCGCCATGTGACAGCGAAAGGAACAATCGATGAACGAGATGCTCTGGCAACCTTCCAGGATACGGATTGAAGAGACCAACATGTTCAGGTTTATGAACTTTATCAATGAAAGATACGACCTTGACTTCTCCCTCTACGGGGAGCTTTGGGAATGGTCCATAGAAAACCTGCCATCTCTCTGGGAATCGCTCTGGGACTTTTTTGATATAATCCACTCAACTCCCTACGATGAAGTCCTCGTCGACGGCGATAAGATGCCTGGAGCCCGCTGGTTCACCGGAGCCAGGCTCAACTTCGCCGAAAACCTGCTCCGTTACAGGGACGACCGTGCGGCAATAACCTCATGGAGCGAGAACGGAGATCAGAGAGAACTGACATACGCCCAACTCTATGACCGTGTCGCCAGACTTGCACGCGCAATGAGAGATATGGGCATCGAGAAAGATGATCGCGTCGTTGGGTTCATGCCCAACATCCCCGAGGCCATTATCGCGATGCTGGCTGCTGCGAGCATCGGGGCCACATGGTCATCTTGCTCCCCCGATTTCGGAATAAAGGGAGTACTGGACCGATTTGGACAGATAGACCCAAAGCTGATCTTTACTGCAAACGGCTATTCATATAACGGAAAAAACTTCAATTCCCTAGAACAGATATCCGGCATACTCCAGAAACTTCCCTCCATAGAGAAGGTAGTAGTGGTCCCATATACAGACGAAAGCCCTGATATCGGTTCAATAGAGAATGGCATCCTGTTCGACGACTTCATCTCGTCCGAAGACGGTCTCGATATCGAGTTCGAACAGCTACCCTTCGACCACCCTCTATACATCATGTATTCGTCTGGCACGACCGGCCTTCCCAAGTGCATGGTCCAGAGTGCCGGAGGTATACTTATCCATCATATGAAGGAGCTGGCCCTGCATACGGATGTGAAAAGGGAGGACAATATCTTCTATTTCACCACCTGCGGATGGATGATGTGGAACTGGCTCACGAGTTCCCTTTCCCTTGGCGCGACCCTTGTCCTCTTCGATGGGTCACCTTTCTACCCGAATCCTGGAGCTCTTTTTAAAATGGCCGACAAAATCGGTGTAACGATCTTCGGCACCAGCGCGAAATATCTCTCTGCTGTAAACAAGGTCGGGCTGAAGCCAGCTGAAGAGTTCGGACTTTCATCGCTCAGGGCCATTCTCTCCACCGGTTCACCACTCAGTGTGACCGAGTTCGATTTCGTGTACAGACATATAAAGAAAGACCTGTGCCTGTCCTCGATTGCCGGAGGGACCGACCTCAACGGCTGTTTTGCCGCTGGTAATCCGATGGGACCAGTCTACAGGGGTGAGTTGCAATGCAGGACCCTGGGCATGAATGTGAGAGCTTTCGGGTCTTCGGGGCAGTCCGTTGAAAATGAACAGGGAGAACTGGTCTGCCTGTCTCCCTTCCCATCGATGCCTATATATTTCTGGGATGACGAGGACGGCGTAAAGTATCACAGGGCATATTTTGATGTGTATCCTGGCATATGGCGGCATGGGGACTATGTGATGATCACCGGCACAGGAGGAGTAATCTTTTACGGCAGATCAGATTCTACCCTGAACCCGGGAGGTGTCCGCATCGGAACCTCCGAGATCTACAGACAGGTCGATACGATTGAAGAAATCGAAGATTCTCTTGTAATCGGTCAGGATTGGAAAGACGATGTAAGGGTGATCCTCTTCGTCAAACTGCGTGCGGGGTTCGAACTGAGCGAAGAACTGATAACGAAAATAAAGAAGACGATCAGGAAGAATACCACACCGAGACACGTTCCCGCCAAGATACTGCCAATAGCCGATATCCCCTATACGATAAATATGAAAAAAGTCGAGATTGCAGTAAACAAGATCATCCATGGCAAGTCAGTCACCAACCAGGAAGCACTGAGAAACCCGGAAGCGCTCGAATTGTACAGGGACATCCCTGAGCTTTCACTGGACTGACCATCGCTGCCTCGTGTGGCCCCATTGGGGACCTAAACGTCGAAGCAGCCTATATGTCTTGATATCACGAGACGCTGGATCTCCGAAGTACCCTCTCCTATAGTCAGGAGCTTGTAGTCGCGGAAGAACCTCTCGACCTTGTATTCCTTCATCAGGCCGTATCCACCCAGTATCTGCACTGCGTTGTCGACAACCCGGCCCATCACTTCGCTGCAGTATAATTTCGACATGGCCGCCTGCTTTGAGAATGGTTTTCCCGCGTCCTTGAGGGCGCATGCTTTATAAAGAAGCGCTCGAGCAGCCTCGATCTCTGTAGCCATATCGGCAAGTTTAAACCCGTTCGCCTGGAATGTAGAAATGGCTCTTCCGAACTGCTCCCTTTCCCGCGCGTATTGAAGGGCAAGTTCGAATGCCCCCTGAGCACCTCCAAGTCCCATCGCCGCGATCGCAAGTCTGCCGTTGTCGAGGGTTTCGAGCATCTGCTTAAAACCTTCTCCTCTTTTTCCAAGAAGGTTCGCTTCGGGAACCCTGCAGTCCTCGAAGAAGAGTTCCCCGGTATCTGACGCCCTCCACATCATCTTCCCTGTCATCTTCTTCGCCTCGAATCCTGGAGTACCGTTCGGGACGAGGATACAGGACATCTCTTTCTTGCCATCGCTTCTCTGGCCGGTTATCGCCTGGACGGTACAGACGCTGGCGAGTTCGGAACTTGAGTTAGTGATAAATATCTTGCTGCCGTCTATCACCCACTCACTACCTTCCATCTTCGCTGTAGTCTTGCTCGCTCCGGCATCTGAACCCGCGTCTGGTTCTGTCAGGCCAAAGGAGGCGAGAATCTCGCCCTTGCAGAGCCTGGGAAGCCATTCCTCTTTCTGCTCCTCGTTCCCGTAATAATAGATAGGGCCGATACCCAGAGAATTCCCTGCCGCGACTGTCGCTCCCTGCGACCCGTCGATCCTGGCGATCTCCTCGACCGCAATTATGTATGAGAGGTAGGTCATACCGGATCCGCCATATTTCTCTGGAACGATTATCCCGAAAAGCCCCATCTCGGCCATCTTCCGGGTAAGCTCGATAGAGAATTCTTCCTTCTCATCCAGCTCCAGAGCTACAGGAGCTATCTCGTTCTCGGCGAAGTCACGGATACTGTCGCGCAGCATCCTCTGCTCTTCAGCAAGTCCGTAATTAATGCTACTACCCCCCTGTTACACAACTCACTTCATGTATATTCTAGAAACTGAACCCTTCAGGCAGATCTTCTGCCTTCGTCCCGTCAGGGACCCAGGAGAGGTCCAGGATCGTAAATGTCGGATTCTTCGTCCTGAATATGGGAACGACCTTCATCCCCATCTCAGGTTCACCGATCGACATGTAACTCATCAGGATCGTATCGACTCCCTCAAACTCGATATTTATGAACTTTATTGGCTTATCGAGCACATTGAAGGCACCTGAGCGTTCACATACCATGAATGTGTGAACACTGGATTTAGTCCTGGCTTTATCGGTCATATCCAGGACTGTGTTCTTGCCGAGACAGTCAGGACAATGGATCCTGAACGGCTGGTAGATCGTTCCCTTGTACTCGCAGTCGGGATTGTCACATCTTGTGGCCAGCAATTTACCTTCTCCAAGTGCTTCGAAGAATGGTGCCTCTCCACCATACATGTGGATATAGGTCATAGCCCTCGGATTTGTCACCCCCATCAGCTTCAATCCATCATCTTCGTTCCGTATGGGCGTATTGGGAGTGGGGTGATGAAATTCACCCTTCAGCTTGTATCTTCTGTTCTTAACATTTACCTGTCCGAACGTACTCATTATCGTTCTCCTTTATGCGTCTTTGTCGATAAGATGATCGGGATCCATAAGAATGGTCGATGTCACATGTGAGCCGACGCCGGCGTGGCTGATGGCCATACCTCTCTTCGCGCCCTTGACCTGCAGGTCGGTCCAGTCAGCAGGTTTCTCCCTGAAGAACTCTTTCCATCTCTTATCGTCACCATGAATCTCGGCCCATCTGTTCCAGATGTGCATAGCGACCTCGAATGTCTGCATGATTCCAGTCGCCCCGACAGCGTGCATGCATCCTATGAGCCCACCCGATATATTGGAGGGAAGCCTGCCCGGCTCACCTGTATTCGGATTCGTGTGGTAACAGTCTCCCGACTCGACATAATCACGGCCCTCGCCGTATGGCCTCACGCCGATGTCTTCATACGACTGAACGTCACTGATCGTGAACGCGTCATGCAGCTCAAGGAGATCCAGGTCCTCGTTCGGGTCTTTTACACCTGCCATCCTGTACCCGTAATAAGCTGCCATTCTCGCTCCAAGAAACCCGGTGAATCCCGGATACCTGTCTCCACCAGGGAACCTTTCCCCGAGGTCCTTGTACTGATCGGCTGTCTCATTCGGGAGAAGAGGTATTTCCATATTCCTTCTGTCGGCGGGCCTGAGCGTATGTGAACCGGCCGCGACCCAGATACGAAGGGGCTTGTGAGGGGAATCCTTGGTAAGCTTCATCGCTGTATCCTCATCACAGATGATCGCGCAGGCGGCGCCCACACTCATCAGACAGCAGTCAAGCGCCCTGAGAGGGTATGCCACTACCGGAGAATTGAGTACATCGTCTACGGTGATCTTCATCGGAGACTGCGCGAAAGGATTCATCCTGGCGTATCCGTGATGCTTCACGGATATCTCGGCCAGGGTCTTGCGGAAAGAATCCTCGGATTTACCGAAGACCTGCCAGTATTTCTGAGCCATTACAGCATAGTAGCCTGTATAAATGTGACCAAGTGGTGATTCCCAGTCCTTGTCAGCGGCACATGAGATCAGGAAGTTCCCCTCGTCGGTCGGAACCTCGTCCATCCTTTCCCAACCCATCGCCAACACACAGTCTGAATAACCGGAAGCTACTGCCTTGACAGCCTCCCAGAGAGTCGAACCACCGGTCGCCCCTCCTGTCTTTACACCGATATTTCCAAGCGGATCCAGGCCGAGACGGTCGTGGATTACAGCCTCACCGAGAAGCTGATCGCCGAAATGGTCGGCGAAATGTCCGTAATAGCATGAATGGATATATTTTTTCAATTCCGCTGCTGACATATTGATCATGTCCGCGGCCATCGTCAGCGCATCGACGCATAGCTCTTCTGTCCTTTTCTCGGGAATCGCCCTGCCGAACTTCGATTGGCCAGCCGTCACAAGATATACCGGCTTCATCATTTTCGGCACCTTCAACTGCTGTTCACTGAACTTGATCATTCCTTGGACTCCTTTTCCAGAAACGTTGGGATCTCGATGACCATTTACATTCCAGACTGCAAGAACAAGCAAGGATCGCTTGTTCCAGCAACACAAAATCGTGAGAAAGCTGTTTCTCACAACAATTATCCGAATAGCCTGATATGACCTTTCGCATTGTGATGCCCAGGCCGCATTAGCGCCGATTCTACCAGAGCCGCCTTCCAATGTCTAGATTTTATAATTGCATTTTTTGGTGTTGTTGATAGAGCCTGCATAGGCAGCCTTATGCTCAGGAATTACTGAGCGACAAGGGATTTATCAAGTGCCGTCATTTGAAGTCAATAAGCCTTATATGGTATAATCTATAGAGATAGAACGACATCATGAGAGGAGACATCATTGTTTAGGACTATTTATACATACCTCGTTTTTATCCTCATTATAACAGCTGCATCCAGCGGTACAGAAGCTATGGAAGTGAACTGTCACGACGGGTCTTCGATCAATGGGATTGAAGGTTTTGGCATACAGGTATTCTGCAATTCTCTAGCTGAGAAGATTCTCGTCCACGATTCCCTTGTCCGCGACTATGCCAGCATCCACCTGAGGTCATCAGGCCTGGATCTCACAGATGAGCTGGGCCCTGAATCCGGGATGTTCGGCGTATTTATCACCAGTGTGGAATGGATCGTGGACGGCAAAGTCAGGGGATATGCTACTTCTGTGAATATAAATGTCAACCGGACGGCTCTCTGCCTTCTTGGAGACGACGAATTTCACGCGATATCATCAATTGTCTGGGAAGAGGACCGGCTTGTCGTCACGGACGATCGACGCAGCCGCGATCTTATCCTTGATTCGATCTCCGGGACTCTCGACAATTTCCTGAAAGACTTCAGCAGGGCCGACCCCGAGAAAAACCTCGATCTTGCTGGCCGGAGATAATGGTCATTCACCCAGTATATCGAATAAAAGGGCTGGGTCGATATTCCCGCCACAGATGATGATAACTACTTTTTTACCCTGGTATTCTGACGCGACAGATTCGAACGCGGCAAGGGAGACTGCCGCCGCCCCCTCAACGGACCTCTCTTCTTCATCGATGATCCTTCTCAGGCTGGCCCTGATCTGATCCTCGCTGACGTCGATGAACCGGTCTACTATATCACGGCAGAGGTCGAAGGTAATGGCCCCTTGCTCGATACCACCAGCTGTCCCGTCGGAGATCGTGGGCAGAGACTCCACATCCACTATCCGTCCAGCTCTCACAGATTCTGCCATCGCTCTCGAATTCACAGGACTGCATCCGACTACTTCGATCTCCGGGTTCATGGACTTTAAATATCCTCCTGCTCCTGATATCAACCCTCCTCCACCTACAGATGCGAACAGGGCATCGACCCTGCCTGTCTGTCTGGATATCTCCAATCCTGCAGTTGCCTGGCCGGCGATCACAAGGGGATCGTTATAGGGAGAAAGGTAAAGCATGTCGTTTTCAACCGCGAAACGCCTCGCGTGAAGTTCGGTGTCCAGATTGTCAGTCCCGAAATATCTGATCTCGGAACCCGCGCTTTTCAAGCGATCGAGTTTAGCTGGAGACACCGTCTCGGGAACGAAGATAATACAATCTCGCCCCGTTTTCCGCAGAGCGTAGGCAACGGCCAGGCCATGATTGCCGGTCGATGCTGTCACTACTCCTCCGGGGAATTCACCCTCGTCTATCGCCATCACCCTGTTTAGAGCGCCGCGTACCTTGAATGATCCAGTGTACTGCGCATCTTCCAGTTTGAAAAATACTTCCCCACCGGACATATATGAAAGGTAATCAGAGCGGGAAAGAGGGGTCTGCCTCAAATGTGTGTGGATCCTCTCATACGCCTTCAGGGCAGCAGAAGGAATATCACCTGTCTTCATCTCCGGACTCCAATCATCATTGCCAGGATCCATATGCAATCTTGACGGCCAGCACCTCTTAAAGGTAACCTCTTTACATGTTGATGAAAAGGTTAAGATCGTTTTCAGGAATTTTCAAGGATGCCGCCTACGGATGGGTCAACGACGATGTGCCGGCGATGTCGGCAGCGATAGCCTATCACGCGATCCTCTCTCTCGCGCCCCTGCTCATAGTGTTGCTTGGAACAATAAGCATGATCTTCGGCGCTGAAGCTGTAGAGAATGAGCTTCTCGTCCAGATCGAACTCTCTGTCGGCCCCAGAGCCGCCATGGCAGTGAAAAGCGTGATGGACAACACACGTCAGACCACATCAGAAGCGGTCGCGGTCGGGGGAAGTTCACTTATACTTCTTATCATATTCTCCACTGGAGTATTCAAGCAGCTGATCGGATCGCTGAACGTGATATGGGGGCTCGCTGACGATGCTCGAAAAGGCTTCCGTGGTGGAGTGCTGAGGATGATAAGGAGACATATGTTGGCCTTCCTTATGCTGATCGGCCTGGCCCTCTGGCTGTATCTACTGCTCATTTCCAAGACTTTGACGATCATTCCGGAGAAAATCATCCTCGAATCCTTTCCGAAATCGGCAGGATACATGCCACAGGTCCCCGTTCTCCTCTCTCCGGTCCTGTTCACCTTCATTTTCGCTATTCTTTACCGTGTACTGCCTGACCGCCATATTCCCTGGAAAGATGTCTGGTTCGGCGCAGCGTTTACGGCGCTTCTTTCGGTCATCACCGAAAAACTCATAGGGTTCTATCTTCAGAAGACGATAGTAACTTCTCTCTATGGCGCTGCCGGTTCCCTTATCATCGTTCTCTTATGGATATACTGGTCGGCAGTCGTCTTCCTCTTCGGCGCCGAACTGGCAAGGGCATACGCGCACAGACTCGGATCACTTCGGCAGATCCCTACCGGGAACAATCCTGAAGACTAGCCACATTCCATTATTTCTCACATCTCGAAGGGGTAGATTAAACTTTACCTGACTCACGCGCACGATTCAGGAATTGTTTTTGCTATATACTCAGATGGAAGAGTGGCAACATAAATATTGTCTTTCAGGGCTGGTATAAAACAATAACTTAGCGACATCCACGCCTGAACTATGACCCGGTCATCTGTTGCAATCCGCTGCTTCTCCGAATCGGATCGCCACAGACGAAAGGAAATATGAAGGAATACGAGATAAAATATGTGGACGTCTTTACTACCTCTCCCTTTCATGGGAATTCCGCCGCGGTGATCACGGACGCAGAAGGACTTACGACCAATGACATGTACAAGATAGCCGGGGAGATCAATCTTTCCGAGTCGACTTTCGTCAGTCCCCCCGAATCGGGACGCTCCGCCGCAAAAATCAGATTCTTCACTCCGGATGTAGAATACAACCTCAGTGGACATGCGATGATCGGTACCTGCTTCGTCCTCGCGGAAAATGGTTTGATATCTTTGCCTGACGGGATGTCCCGTGTGGTAATTGATACCAAGGTCGGACCTATCCCCATCGAATTCACTTTTGAACAGGAAAGCCAGCGATCTACCAATTCAATTAATGGTGATCATGTAAGACTATCCGGTGAAAACAACGGGCTTCTTCGCAGTATCATGATGCAACAGACTGTCACTGATCATCGAACGACAGATCTTGATTTAAACGAAATCGCCTCTACACTCGGCATCGATCCCGGGCTTGTCCTTCATACCGGCCTTCCTTTGGAGATCCTGTCGAACGGCCTCATCCAGCTGGTGATCCCGATTCAGAACCAGTCTGCGCTTATCAATATGAATCCTGACCTGATTAAATTGAAACTGATGAATGACAGGTTCGGTATCCAGACGGTCGACATATTCACCCTCGATTCACTCGACGAGAAAAGTATCACATATTCCCGACATTTCTCTCCCGGATCCGGCTTGTGGGAAGACCCGGGGTCAGGTACCGCGGCGGTCAGTATCGCTACATATCTCGCCAGACACGGAGTTATTTCAAAAGGCTCCTATGTTATGAGACAGGGCAAGGATCTCGACCAGCTATGCGATGTCTTTGTGGACATAAGGGATAATAATAACGGGATGAACACGGCCTGGGTCGGAGGACTGGCAGTGACTTCCATAAAAAGGAAAATGTCGATTCGCGACCAGTCAATAATGATAGCCTGACACGTTTTCCAGAGAGTCCGTCAGGCAGATACTTGTCGCTGCTCAGTTCCAGACACCATCCATAAGTCTTCTGACAGTAATATATGCGTTGTCTGTACTCTCGATAAACATGTTGTAGAGTATTTTCGCCGCTTCAGGTGTATTCTCCATTCCGAAAGATTCAGCGACTGCTCCCATAGAGTCCATTTCTATCTCGTCCTGTGCTGCTACCTTGAGACGATATATATCTCTCAGCCTCCTGATAAAGTTCATATGCTCAATGATCATATCGAAGTCATCAGCCTTTTCCGGAGAAAGTTCCTTGAGATTCTCCAGCATCTTTCTCGAAAGAGGATCTCTGAGCCTGTGCCTCGCCTTATAAATGAGAAGAAGCATCTCGATATCCCTCTGCCCCCCGGGACACTCCTTGATGTTCGTGCGCACGGAGGCGTCAGTACTGGAATGTCTCCCCATCGTTTCCTGATAGAGATAATCAACAAATTCTCTGTTTCTCTCGAAGATCAGCGGCTCGACTATAGTCTTCATCAGTTTCTTGTCAAGTTTACGCGTGCCGGTCAACATCCTTGACCCGAGTATCTGTGAAAGGTCGACGTAGACGTTATCGCTCGTGCCCGACAAGTGATCGACCAACTGTTCGAAACTCACCAGATAACTTCCGAAATGGTCGGCGAAACGGTGATGAGGAAGTATTCCACGTTTGAGGATGTGAAAATTCATCTTCGCGACGATCCTGTTGCAGAGTGTGATCGTCTCTGCGTCACTTGAATCGAGGATAAAGAACATATCGTAATCATCGTCGAACCCCTGTTCCCTGGCATGTCCTCCCGCCGCATACATGGCCAGCAGATCGTGAGTCTGGACCGGATAACCATGCGCCATATGGACGTCCTGCATCGCAAACTCATAGAGAAGTTGAGTATATCTGTCACTGAACTCTATAAATTCTGCATCGGTTCGTTCACTGCCTGCTCCTGACAGCACCAGCAGGCTGACTCTTACGAATTCCATATCGTAGTAATCCCCGACACGCTTGAAGAGGATATCCAGAGGCTCCAGCGAAGTCAGGTCGCTGTACAGACCGTCACTTATTTCCCGGAGGCGTTCATTGTTGTAAAGATTCTTTATAAATACGGGGTACTTGCTCAATATAGGATGGAAATGCCTTCGAAAGAAATGACTGCTCTGCCTGTGGATATTCGTCAGGGCCACAAGTTGACCGTGGTATTTCGCTGTATCCGGCAGTACAGGTTTCTTCCTTATGATAGCCATGAAATTCTCCAGCTGCTTCCAGCTCAGATTCGCCAGGAAATTATTCAGGATCACCGGGTGTGAGACGGAAACCACCGAGAGAGAGTCTGATGCATCCGGCAGTTCCCCCAACTCATTTATCATCAGACTACTGAGAAATCCGAACAGTTCCCTTCCCTCATCGGTCTCCGACCTCTTCGCGAGGATCGTTAGGAATTTCAGGATCGGCGCGGGATCATGCTGTATCCCGGAGACATAGACAGATCCCACTCTTCTGCGCATCTTTTTATGCAGCATCGCGAACGATCTGATGAATTCGCTGTAGAACTCCCCAGAGGGGTCGTCCAGTTCATCAAGAAAATCGTCCCAGTATGTGATGTTCGCGGAAAAGAACGATTTCTTTATGAAATCGACAGCGAGATTCCCATTGTAATCCGGATCAGAATGAATCTTTCCCGACAGTATCGGCCGAAGGACACTGACATCTTTCAGGTGCTTTCTCAGATCTCCAGTAAGGATGTCTATCGCGTCTACACTTTTTTCCAGAAACCGGTAATAAAGGACCAGCATGAAATCCTCTGCAGGCACCATGCCTCTGTCTTCGAATCCGATCATTCGCGCGATACCGGCTACCATAGCCTCGACAGGCTCCTCCCTGATGGCGATTTCCTCATCCTGAGCCACCAGTAACTGATAGAGGTGTCGGAAAAGTTCGAAAAAACTCAGGGTCTTCTCAATGTCGTCATACTGTTCCTTTCGCCAGGTATCTTTTATCCTCAATTCATCCAGGATCTCCCACGCGTTGACCTTTTCGATACCATGAACCAGTTTCAGAGCGGACAGTAGCCCCCTGATAGGTCGCAATCCGTCTTCCTTCGGATTGATCGAGTAAGTTGAAAGAGGCCTTGAGAGTACCGAGCGGATCTCCCCCAGAATCCCACGAAGAAACCCCTCATGAAAACGATTCTGCCTGTTGTGGCTGTCGAAGAAAAACCTGTCTGTGACTCTTTCCCTGAACTCTTCGTGAAGATTCTTGCTGCCAAGGATGGTAGCTGCCCCGATCATCTCGTTAACCATGATGAAATCGTAGGCGTTCTTGTCGAGGACTTCTTCATACTCCTCTATTGTGGCAGTAAGGCTTTTACTTCCAACATATTCTGACAGATGAAAATGAAGCCTGGTGGCAGTCTTGAACATCTGGTTCGAAAGCTTTCCCAGCGCCCTGTTCAACGCTTCAGGATCCTCACCACTCCGCCTCACGATCCCAAGATCTATATCGTCCTGGTCAGATTTTGTGCCCACACCGAGCATTACGAATTCGGGATAAGAGATATCCTCGAGGAAGATACTCAATAGACCGTGCATATAACTCCTGGTAAGCTGCCTGAACATGCGGCCCACCTCAAGCATGAATTTTCTGCTTGTATGATCCCTCACTGTGCTTGTCGCCAGTTCAAGTTTTACAAGATCGACCATCCTGAGGTTCATATGCAGGAATTGCAGGGCATAATAGCAACCAAGCATTTCGAGGGCCTCGTCCTTCGATCGAGCGGATTTCCGAACTACATCCATTTCACCTGGAATATCCACGGAATAGCTCCACAGATGTACCCTGTCCCGCACACCCTCTCTCTCAAGCGCGGATAGCAACGAATCGATACTGGATGAGACCATGTGGATATATTTGAGATTGTAATTGCCGAGATTCGCCGTCTTTTCGGCAAGCCTCGCGAGAGGTTGTTTCATCTGTCCTCGTCCCTGTCACGTTTGTTCAGACACTGGATGTCTCTGCCTTCAAGAAGCCCGAACCCGTATTCAAAGGAAGCCAGGTATTCCTCTTCCAGTTTTTTCGGAGCCCTGCTCACGATTGCATCCTGTAACGATTTTCTGCTGATGACGTTACATGCCGAGGCAAATATTCCAAGGATTATGATATTCGTCTGAGCGTTTTTCAGGTCCTGCCCGGTATCGATGCATAGTCTCACCTTCTGCTCGAGTCTGCCATGAACCCTGTCGTCTGTTTCGATCTCCTCATCTATGACAAGCAGCCCACCTGGTTTAAGATCGCATATATAGGCATCATACGCATCGGGAGTGAGGGCAAGCAGAAAATCGACCAGTTCCACGCGGGGCGAATCGATGGCGCGGTCTGAAAGGATAAGGTCCGCCCGACAGGTGTTCCCCCTGGCCTCCGGCCCAAAAGAACAGCTCTCGGATGCATAAAGGTCTTCATATATCGCTGCTGCTTCCGCAAGTACCCTGGCAGCATCGATCAACCCGTGAGCTCCGGCTCCACTCAGCCTGATATCGTATCTAAACGACACGCCGACCCTCCTTGCATAAATCTCCCGAAGAGGATTCATCAGGTGCCACGATACACTTATGAATATTGTTTTACAAGGATGAAGATTGTACAGGGAATTTACGGCCTGACCCGCAGACCAGTCATCCCGTTCAGCCATCAGGAACAGCAAAAGACTGAACATCGATCTGCACGAACTGTCCATCGAACGGATCGGGATACGGAGGAACTCCGGAAACGATGATAGGGTTTCCCTGGTCATCCATATTCTTTGTCGATAACCCGTCACCACCCGAACCTGCATAAAGGGTTATCGTTGCTGAATGGTCCATCAGAATGGTTTTCTGAATATCCATCAGAAAACAATGATCTATTCCGGATGATCCCGCGTTTAAATAGTAAATCTGGAAAGGAGAGGATATCTGTATCCTGAATATATTGAAGGAGCTTTCGGCCGGTGTGCCCCCTGCGATCCACATCTCGTCCTTCATGATCCAGCCTGTATATGTCCTCTGCTCTACAAGCCCACGAAGCCTTATCGTCACCTCGTAAGTGACTCCCTCGTCCCCGACAAGCGTGGCAGATACTTCGTCAGATTCAGGGGTGGTGCAGTTGGCCTGGGCATTACCATCGCCGGTGCAGGGTAACTCTACCCGGATATCATCGAGCGAGGCTATCGGGTCACTCCCTGTAATGTTCTCATCCGAACTACAACCGACCATAAGCAGAATACATCCGATGCAGCAGCCACAGGCGAAAATAATCGAGAATCTTCTCACCGAAGCCTCCCTGTCCAGAAAGGATCATGGAATCAGACTATATTTCAGAGAATTCTTTTACCGGCTGTCTGTCAAAGTTCCAACCAGCAATCATCTTTGTTGAGTTTCTTACGGAACAGTTTTCCTGCAAGAAGCTTGTCTTTAGCCTGATGATATTTGAAATATATATGATCATCAAGACGACCGACAATCTCGATTTTACCAGTCTCATGCGACATGACAAATCGAAATCTCTTGCTGGGTCCATCAAGCATCGCCCTCGTCTCTTCTACGATCTCAAGAGCTCTGAATAATGGGATCTGGTAGATATGTTTTACTGTTTTTACGGGGCGACATTGAAAGACATAGTATGGAGTGACGCCGTTCCTTGTCAGCTTACTCTGTAATTCAGCCAGGACTGCAGGTTTATCATTGACCCCCTTCAACAGGACGGTCTGATTCAGAACTGTCATATTTGCGTCATTCAATATTTTTATAGCTTTTACAGCGCGTGGAGTGATCTCTTTCGGATGATCAAATTGCGTTACAATGTATAACTGCTTTCTTTCGCGAGAACAATCTCCCAAAATATTCAACAGTTCATCGTCCTCTATTATTCTGTCAGGATCGACTACGGGGATCCGTGTTCCTATTCGAATAAACTTCAAATGCTGAATGCCTGCTAATTTCTGTAAAATATCTGCTATTTCGTCATTCGGTAATGTTAATGGATCACCTCCGCTTAAAAGTACGTTTGTGATCTCCTTGTGCGTTTCAAGATATTCAACTACCAGATTCCAGTCTGTTACTATCTCATCCGATACTATACCTGCTAATCTTTTCCTGAAACAGTGGCGACAATACGACGCGCATTGATTTGTAGCCAATATCAGGGCTGTCTGGGAATACTTGTGCTGCAGGCCACGCAATTTGGTGTTATCAGATTCTCCACTTGTATCATAACTTCCCTCTGACCTGTTTTCTTCTATAGAAGGAATCACCATTCTGCGGATAGGATCATCCGGATCGTCCCAGTCAATCAGGTCCATATAATATTGGTTAAGTGACATCGGATGACTTTTAATGATCTTTTCGATCTCATTTCGTTCATCAGGATTAAACGAAACATATTGTTCGAGTTGTTCTATCGTTCTTATATTTTTAACATCCATCTGGTCGGGTCAACTTCCCTTCCGGAGATACCTGTACAATAAAAAGTCCTCAAGCTTTAACCCTGCGGGTTACATCCATTTTTCTTGCTGAAGATGCCAAGCTTTAACAAGCAGAGTAAGACATGCCCTAGTGGTGGGATAATAAGACATCTGGAATAATATTGGAAGAACTATTCGAAAACATTTTCATATTTAAGCATACGATGCATTACAAAGAGTCTCCAACTACCATAAACAACTAGATTTGTACTAATCCGACTATACCTTCAACCAAGCTGCGAGGATGAGACCAAGATCTGCCAGAATGTGTGACACAAGAGGTGCGGCAAGACTGTCTGTCCGTTTTGTCATTCGATACCAGATGCTGGATACCGTTGTAAAAACTACAAAACACAGGATGAGTCCCGGGATGTTCAGCAGAGAATACAGGACGACTATGTGGTACCCCGCGAACACAGGATGCGAGACTTGAATGTGTTTGCGAAGCTCAGCCCAATGCAACTGTTCAAGGAATGGATGAATTATCCCGAAGTAGGGAATCATCGCCAATAGGGACAGGCGAGACAGGTGATGATCTGCTAACCACACCGACAGGTCTTCACGCGCTATATAGGGCAGAATAAAGTAAAACAATGGTCCCGCAAGTACCGCAGGCAGAGCCAGAAGCATGATGCGTTTGCGATCAGGCCAGCGCATGTCGGAAAGAGATCTTCGCGACCAGAACAGGATCTGTCCGTGATACGCCAGAATGGCCAGCCACGCGTTGGAAAACCCGCACCAGAAGACACCGACGGCGATATATGGTGCAAGCAGTTTGAGTGTCTGTTTCACATTCATCAGCAAAAGGTTAAAATGCAGGGGCGCACGGCGGCACCAGATGACCACCTGTTAGCACGACTGATATCAGCCAGCAGGAACCACACGTTCATAGCGTCTTCTACCCCCTTGCCTGTTGATGCTGGTAATATTCTAACGTCCCACGATATAGAGCTCGCATCAGGAAGTCGGGACTCTCTAAAGAAAGCTTCTCGAAGGGTTGGTCCAGAAGGATCTTTAGCAATCCCAGCATTTGACTTCCATAGGTATCCATGCACTCCTTTGGTTTTATCCCGGGCCAGGAATAACAGCTTACTGACATCCGTCGATAAGCGCTACTGACGCCTTTCGGAAGCAGATCGAACGCGGGGTCGTCCAGAGGGAACTCGTACTGATCCAGGTTGCCCGTAGGAATGCCCTCAACGGCTTTTACCTGAATCGGCTCACGATCAGCGATGTAGGGATCGACTGTGACATCCAGGACCACAGCGTGCTTTGGCAGAATACCGACCAGATGATTGGCAATAATATGTCGAGTAGGATCACTGCGGGAGGTAGCATCTACTAGCATGTCTGTCCGCTTAAGCAGAGCTCTCAGCGCTGTCTCATCCTGAGTTATGTTGCGACCGATAAGATGTACGATCACTCCAGGAACTCCACGACTTAGGTACTCTTTATTCAGGGTCACATCACCGTATTTGGTAGCAGCCTCAGCAGCAAAGCGACCCACCGGTCCAGTACCCAGGATAACTACTTCAATAGGATTTCGACCTTTGTCAGCAAAGGTCGGGTAAGTTTTCTTTAATGCGCGAAATCCGGCCCACACGGCGTTCCAACTCGTACCTCGAAGGTTCTCGATCAACCGCACCCCATCATCACTCTCCACACTGTCCATGGAAACAGGACGAAAACCAAGCTCCGATATCAACCGTATGCGACTTGGATGCGTGGAATAATGCAGCATGGAAAAAAGTATGGTGCCGGACTTCATCCGGGGCAGCTCATCGTCTTCCGGCGAACGGACCTGAACGACAATATCCTGGTCATAGCAATCCTGATTGCTGCCAATATGGATGTTGCCGTGCCCCTCAACATACTGCCAGGGTTCTTTATCGATTCCAGAGCCACTGCCTTCCTCGATCACGATCCCTTTGGCTCCCGGGGCAAGGCCGTGCATCAAATCGGGAAAATAATCCCGCACCTCGCCGGGTTCTTTATGCATTCGAGGAAAGCCTATTGTCAGCATGTCTTTCTCCTGTTCCAATATTTTCATTTGTTATAGCAATTTCGATTCTTTGCCGTATCGATAGTGTTAGCTGCAAAATGAACTGTGTATCTTCTGCCACGATGGTAATATCTGATACTATGGCGGGGATTTATGTTATCTGTCAAGGTACTTCCACTTCGCGCAATATAGATTCAAGTTCATGTATGAAAGATGCTCCGGCCATACATCCAGTAAAAAGAGACATGTCCTGCTTTACGCTATCTGGCAATTCGGCTGTGGCGACAATATCAGAGATCGCCAGCCTTCCTCCCGGTTTCAACACCCGGAATGCCTCACTGAACACTTTTCTTTTTTCAGGGGAAAGGTTGATGACACAATTTGAGATGATGACATCGACTGTCCGGTCTGCTACCGGAAGATTCTCTATCTCTCCCAGGCGAAATTCGACATGATCATATCCGTCGCTCCTCGCGTTCTTGCTGGACTTGCTGGTCATTTTCGATGTCATATCAACGCCTATGAGTTGTGCCATTATAAGCCTCTTATCGAGAAACTGTTTCCAGCTTATCCTTATTTACATGTGAAGCAAGAATACATCTAGATTTTCATCTTTTTCGAAACAAACACCCGAAGTGTACATTTACATAAAGTCAGGTCTCCAAGATCAAAAGCAAACAAGCAGGAAGGGGAATCATCTTCACCACAGTCGACATAGGATTCTATCCCAAAATCCTTTGCCTTGCATATATCCTTGAAATCCTGCTTATAACATCTGAAATCTTTGGGACAATCTATGTTCATCATAATCTTCTTGATCTCTTTGTCATACTTATTTTCCATTTTGATTCATCTTTCTTTCTGACGCTTCCATCGTCGATGTTGATATAAAAAACAAATCGACGGGTCATATTAATTTTCGTTGATTAATGTGATAAACTTTAACAAGAAATCCCCATCCCCTACTATTACACCAGGATCAATATGAAATATTTTGAAAATTTATGAAGTAATTTGAATGATTCAGTAATTTTTTGTGAAGGCCCTGAGCCTGTTTAAAGTGTATGAAAAGTTTAGTGGTTGGTTTTATAGAACGGTTCGGGAATGAATTATTTATCAATGGTTCAGGAATGATTTTGTGATTAGTTCATGATCATCTGCATATTATTTCCCCTTGATCCCGAACAGGAAGCGTGTGAGCCGGGTACGCTTAACCAACTCACAGCATATTACACTGATAACGAATGATGCTACGCAGAGCATGACAAACTCGACAAGTATGCCTCGCCCCAACCGGGTGATGTAATGACCCGCTATCGACATGACGGTCAGATGAAAGATGTAGAATGGATACGAGATCCTGTTGAAATATCTTAGAAACCTGTTTGTTAATGAAAGATATTTCTGCGCGATGCTCATGACAGCCACGACCCAGAACCATGTGTTAAGCCCGGCTACCAGAGAGTAGATAGCGTAGTTCAGATTATGCGCGTTGGTCGAGAACGAAGGAAGATTGAATTGCATGAACAGTTTGGCGGCCGAGAACAGTATCCCCAGGACCAGGGCTGCCACTGTATGCCTGCTGAAAGTTTTGCTGAACCTCTTGTCGCGGGCGATGATGAACCCGAAAAAGAAGGCTGCCATATTGTATGTAAAATATCCCCAGTCGGAATACAGGGTGTTCCTGTAGAACGGCCATATCGGTGAGAGGATCGCAAATATCAGGGATACAGGTATACCCATGAGGAATATCGCCCCCCATCTTCTCGTCAGGAATCCCACGATTGAATCGATCAGGCGGTCCTTCCCGGCGCGGATGCGAAGGAATATGGGCAACAGGACAAGCGAATGTATGAAGAGGTATCCAGCGAACCACATATGAGCCCAGTTCGGCCCGCCTGTGGACTCCGAGTAAAAGGTCGTCATCAGGCACCATGGCCAGAATTGAGTAAAGTAGTTGACTCCGCTGAGGTCCAGGTCGGTAGGCCAGAAATAGCCGAGCGGCGCGAAGAGAAAGACCATGAAGGTAAAAAGAGGGATCAAGAGCCGCTTGACTCGCTCCATTATGTATTGTTTTGGTGACCTGTGCTGCAGTGCTATAAAGGTACTCGTCCCTGCGATGAGGAACAGGAGAAACATGTGAATGGGGCTTAGGAAGTTGACGTAGTAATGGAGTATCTTCCAGGCGACGGTTCCCTTTTCGACAGAAGAAAAGCCACTCACACTGGTAATCATCCAGGCCGCGTGGAATGGTATCAGATTGATCGTGACGATCACCCTGAGCCAGTCCAACTCGTACTTTCGTTCAGGTTTCGCCACTGGAGGATTATTCACGCTTCTCCATATCTCCAGGTGTCCATCTGCCCTTGGGGATCAGTCGCTCTTCTCCCACAGGGAAAATATTTCAAACAAATAGTCGAATGACGGCCGGTCGAAAGTATGCTGGCTGATGTATTTGAAACGTAGAATACCTTCTCGATCGATCAAATAGACTGCCGGGATGTTCTGATCGACCTTACTCCCGGACCATTCTGTTTGGAACAGGCCAAACCGGTTCGACACGTTCCTTTCTTCGTCCAGAAGCAGTGGAAACGGAGTGGGAGCCTCCTCACCTTCGGGCAAGGTTATTGCTTCGGGAGCTACTTTCCTTATTATGTCGACAAACTTCTTCATACCCTCATCCAGTTCACCATAATCCGAAGGATTCTTCATATCATCGACACTCTTGAGCGCCGATGGCAAGGCAGCGATCCAATTCTCGATGGACCCTTTATCATAAGGGAATACATACAATATCTGCAGGTCGAGATGCTCGGGAATATTTCCGACACTCTGGCGGGCAAACAACTGAGCATGTCGATAGAAACAGAAGTGACACCACCCTCCTTCATATGCATACCCACGGGGGAACATCAACATCACATTGCGGCCTTTGTAATCGGACAAGCTTACAGTCTCGCCCTGATAGGACTTCAGGGTGAAGTCCGGCATCGCATCACCAACGGACACCCATTGCTTCTCCGAAGCCTCAACGACTACACATACCAACAGTATAGCCAGGAATATCGTGCCAATGAATCCACGGGTCGAACGGTGATAGATCATCTTTTCTCCTTCTGTTTCTTTATCCGATCCATGATTATGTGCAACGTCTACTGCTGCATCATAGATGAAAGTCTCCAGCCGATTCTGGTTGGTAAATGATCTTCTCAATGCTGATTCGCCGCATTCCCGAGGGAACCGGCCATTCAATGATATCTCCTTCCGCATAGCCGAGAATGGCTGTACCGATTGGAGCGAGGATAGAGATAGCTCCCGCGTCCACATCCGCATCTTTGGGAAATACCAGAGAATAGGTCATAACCTCAGAAGTATCGGTGTCGCGAAGAACTACCTTCGAGTTCATGGTCACCACATCCGGGGGTATGTCTTCGGACAACACCACCTTGCCTCGCGCAAGTTCTCCGGCCAGGTCCTCCAGATCCTTTCTGCTTTGTTCACCAAACTCCTCAGCCACAGCGATGATTTCTTCAAGCCGTTCCTTATCAAATCCGGTAATAAATATCTTTCTTTTCTTCATGATTACCTCCAGTGCTTAATGCCACCGACCAGTCTCCCCTTCCAGCATTAATCATAGCGGAATTACTGTCCCATGCAACCAAATACTGAAGTGAAAATCAGCCGGGTATAGTAGCAAAAACGCTACGGTACAGGCCATGTATAGTAGCGTTTTTGCTACGGTACGCGTGTTTGTAAACGTCATTCTCACTTCCTGTTCCTGACCTAACATGCGACTGCGGATCAAATCAGGATTTGATCATTGTAAGCATCATTTTAAATCTCTTAACAGCTTGCAGAGAATGGGGTTCATTTACCGGTAATATTATCATTTCACCCGCTTTCAAAATATACGGATTTCCTGAGATCATAATTTCCGCTTCACCATCCAGCACACAGATCAAAGCATCGAATGGTGCGGTATGCTCGCTTAATCCCTGCCCCTGGTCAAAAGCAAACAATGATACTGTACCGGTCTCTTTTTTAATTATGGTCTTACTGACAACGGACTCTTCCTGATAGGTCACCAGATCAGTTATAGAATTCACTTTCGGTTCAGAACTCATTTTTCTTCCTTTCAAAATTACTACGTTTATTAGTTCGATTCATCTGGAATAACAATAAATATACTATCTGAACTTCCCCTGGTTCTCTAGACACCTTCCAGGTTACAATAGACCTTAAAGGAGGAGTCGATGGGTAGCAAGTGGACTTCCCACGGTTTCGTAGACATCTAAAGGTCATAGTTAGAGGCGCGTGTCTTCCCCAGGATCTGCTAAGTATTTCATGCTATAATAATACCACAATCGGGACTACTCTTTCAGCCCCTTAACGC
>JAHOYU010000199.1 GCA_019038625.1 Candidatus Latescibacterota bacterium
GTCTGGGCAAGGATAACCGTGTGATCTTTAACAAGATCATTAACACTGCCCTTGATATACTTCCGACAAGGAAAGTCCATCTGATATTCCTTGAGAATAACAAAGTAATAAAATATACAGGTGAGAATCTCGAGAATAAGAGAAAAGTCACCGTTGAACAACTGCCTGAATCGAAGGGGATCACAAGATGGCTTCAGCGGGAACTGGAATCGTCCCGGAGTAAGGACAATGTCTTCAATCTTGATCTATCTGTTGTGGCAAAGGAATATATACATGATGAGGACCGGCATAACAGCGTGATATCTGCTCCACTAATGGCAAAAAGTGCTGTTTTTGGGATTATCCTGTCGATAAATGACCAGGATCAGAAGGAATTCACAGATGACGATATTCATATGTTGACTATCCTGTCAAACCAGGCTGCGATAGCTTTTGAAAATTATTTTCTATATAAAAAACTTGAAATCGAATCGATTACTGACGGATTGACGGGGATATATAATTATCGACACCTGATCAGATCGATCAAGATCGAGATGAAGCGAGCTATGAGGTTCAATCAGGTGTTTTCCTTCCTTATGCTCGATGTTGACAACCTTAAGGAGTATAATGACAGGAATGGACATCTTTCCGGAAGCAGAGCTCTCACGGATATAGCCGGGATATTGAAATCAAATTGTCGTGATATCGATATAGTTGCCAAATACGGTGGTGACGAGTTTGCTATTCTTCTACCTCAGACAGATATTACTGGCGCGAAGACTATGGGAAAAAGGATACTAAAATCAATCGAGAAATTCAAGTTTGACAGAGTGAAGTCCGGGCTTCTCACTTGCAGTCTGGGGATTGCCGTCTATCCAGAGGATGCCCTTGAGGTCGAACAGCTTATCGACAGGGCAGACAGTGCGCTTTACAAGGCCAAAGCCGGGGGCAAAAACAATATAAAGATATACAGGAGTTTAAATAGCGTCGAACGTGCTTGAAACCTTTGACGTGCTTGCCTGTTTGTTATAATCTTACATGAGAATGTTTCGATGGTTTGAAAGGAGTACTAGATTGGGACTTAAAGAGAAAATGGAAAAATCGGAAACTGTGCAGTCTGTGATCGGACTCGGGTATGTGGGGCTTCCACTTGCGGTCGAATTCGCAAAAGCAGGACTTGAGACTATAGGCATCGATATAGATCAGACGAAGGTTGCAAAGGTTAACGCTGGAGAAAGTTATATAGGAGATGTGGCCGAAGAAGAACTCCGCGAAGTCGTCTCTTCCGGAAAACTCAGGGCAACGACAGATTTTTCTATTCTCCAGGAGATCGACACGATCAATATTGCTGTTCCGACACCCCTTCGCAAGACCAAGGATCCTGATATTTCATATATAGTCGCGGCCCTGAAAGAGATAAAAAAATATATACATAAAGGTCAATTGATCATTCTGGAGAGCACCACATACCCTGGAACAACAGAAGAAGTGATGATGCCGATACTGGAAGAGAGTGGTTTAAAAGTCGGCAGTGATTTCTATCTTGCTTTCTCTCCAGAGAGAGTAGATCCAGGGAACGAAAAATATACGACGAAAAACATCCCGAAAGTAGTCGGTGGAGTAACACCGGCCTGTACCGAGCTTGCAGCGGCACTGTACACAGCAGCAGGAATGAATCCGGTACCGGTTAATTCTTCACGTGTCGCGGAGACTGTCAAACTCCTGGAAAATACATTTAGAAGTGTGAATATCGGCCTCGTAAACGAAATTGCTCTGATGTGCAACAGGATGGGGATCAATGTGTGGGAAGTCATAGATGCGGCAGCGACGAAACCTTTCGGTTTCATGCCGTTCTACCCGGGCCCAGGACTGGGTGGACACTGTATTCCAATCGACCCATTCTATCTTTCCTGGAAAGCAAAACAAAGTGGATTCGATGCGAGGTTCATCGAACTCGCAGGTATGATCAATGGGGATATGCCCGCGCAGGTAGTGGTCAGGGTCGCTGAAGCTCTGAACAACAAAAAGAAATGCATGAATGGATCCAGGATCCTCATCATGGGTATTTCATACAAGAGTGACATTGATGACACACGAGAGTCTCCCGCATTCGACATTATCCGCCTTCTTCTGAAGAGAGGTTCGGATGTCTGCTGGTACGACCCATTTGTCGAGGATATTGATATTGAGGGTGAGGCAGTAGAAAAGTTTGAATACAACGCGGAGGAATTGAAGTCAATCGATTGTGCGATCATAGTTACAGGTCATAGCAATGTGGACTACAATCCACTCGTTAATAATTGTGACCTTATCTTTGATTCGAGAAATGTGCTTAAAGAGCTGGAAAATGAAAATATTGTGAGGTTGTGACGGGGCTTCCTGATTGGAGGAAAAATGTCCAGATACCTGGTGACAGGAGGAGCCGGATTCATTGGTTCCAATATTGTCGAGGAGCTTGTAGCGCTCGAAGAGGATGTTATTGTTTATGACGATCTCTCTACGGGGCATGAGGGAAACCTTGAAAAATTCAGGTCCGGCCTGGATTTCATAAAGGGTGATATCAGGGATTCAGATACTCTCGGGAGAGCAATGTCAGGTGTTGATCATGTGCTTCACCAAGCCGCCCTGGCATCAGTTCCGAGAAGTATCGAAGATCCTGTCCTGGTCAATGATGTCAATGTAAGAGGAACTCTAAATGTGCTTGAGGAAGCTAGAAAAGCAGGTGTCAAGAGCGTCGTCTATGCAGCATCATCATCAGCTTATGGCGAGACGGAGAAGCTGCCGAAGACAGAGGATATTGTTCCGGAGCCCCTGTCGCCGTATGCTGTCAGTAAGCTTGTCGGTGAACATTATTGTTCCGTTTATTCAAAGGTATACGGGCTTCCAACCATCAGTATAAGATATTTCAACGTGTTTGGCCCGAGACAGGACCCCGCTTCTCAGTATGCTGCCGTCATACCGATTTTCATATCCAATCTCCTTCAGGGCAAGAGCTCCACGATATTCGGTGATGGGGAGCAGAGCAGGGATTTTACTTTTGTGAAGAATGTGGTCAAAGCAAATATTCTTGCCTCACGCTGCGATGTGGCTGCAGGTCAGATGGTGAACATCGCATGCGGAACGAAATATACATTGAACGAATTGTACACTGAACTCAGTAAGTTGACAGGTGCTGATGTTCAACCTGTTTACGCTGAAACAAGGGCTGGGGATGTTAAACATTCACATGCTGATATATCAAAAGCAGAAGAACTTTTTGGATATTCTGTCGATGTAGATTTTGCGACAGGCCTCGAGAGGACAGTCGAGTGGTACAGGCAGGATCTGGCAGGCAACGCGTAACCCTTTTTACTTTACAGCGTAAAGGAAAAGAAGATACTCTTAGAGCCAAGGTCGAGGGAGGTGATCGTTATTAACTGGATTAAAGAAAAAATAGCGATTCTGATTATTTTTCTAACAATGATCTGCATTGCGAATAGTGCGGCTGTTGCTCAGGATGTCCGTTTGCGGGCCGGTGACCGGATCGTTATGTCTGTTCCGGAGAGACAGGAACTCGAAAGAAGATTGACGATCAGCGAGGATGGCACTGTCCTCATACCTGTGCTTGGCGAGATCATGATCGAGGGACTGTTGATAAATGAAGCCAGCCAGATCATTCTACGACGTTTGCAGGAGATCTATCCAAGTGTACAGGGAATAGAGCTGAGTCTGGTCGGTGAAGAGGCCAGAAGGTTGATCTATGTCCATGGTGAGGTCCTCAATCCAGGAAAATATGATTTTGGGGAGAATCCTAATCTATGGGAAGCTGTCAGGGAAGCGGGAGGCGCGAATCCAGACGCTGCGCTGGAGACAGTCAGGATAATACGCGCGGAAGAAGAGGGTAGACGCACCTTCATTGTAAATCTTCAGCAGGTGATCGAAAACGGCAATATCGAATCGCTTCCTGAACTCAGGCCCGGTGATACAGTTATAGTTCCAATACGTATGCTTCAGTATCAGGGGACAGGCTCGGTACGTGTTATCGGTTCCGTTACGAATCCTGGCCCATACAAGCTTTCCGGAACAAAAAGTCTTACGGATGCAATACTCGCCGCAGGGGGGCCAACTGACCAGGCTGACCTAAGAAAGGTCAAAATCATCAGGTACCTCCCCGAAGGGACTGTGATGACGATTCAGGTCGATTTTGCCGACTATCTCAATACTGGGGACACAAGGCAGAATCCTACCATTCTACCGAACGATACCGTGAATATTCCCCGGGAAAGAAATATTTTCAGGGTCCTTTTCAGCGACCCCCGATATCTTCTGGGAACGTTGACGGCTTCTGCGGCTTTCATCGCCGTAATGAATAACTGAGAAGGGGGCAGGGGTGGAAAACGTTCGGAAGTATGTTCCTGATGAGGACGAGCATAAGATAGATCTGCAAATATACTGGAAAATATTCTGGAGAAAGAAGTTCTACATTCTAGTGCCAGTGATCCTTTCTTTTGTGATCGCTGCCATCGGCACTCGTTATCTCACACCTGTCTATGAATCCTCCACGCTTGTTTCCATCGAGGAACAGAATATTCTCGCGCAGACTATGGGCAGGTATATTACAAATGTGGAACAGCAGCAGCGCGTCAGAGAGCGTCAGTACAGAGCCATGATCGAGACCAGACTACGAAGCAGATCATTTCTCGAGACCGTAATATACGATCTTGGATTGAACAGGTCTTATAATGTAAGGCAGGATATAGAGAATTCGAAGAACAATCCTTCTGGACTACCCCTTGAGGAAAGAGTGATCAGAAGGCTTGTCGCTCTTCTGCGGGACAAGGTAAATGTCGAGAATACTCTCCCTGGTTTTTACAAGATCAGCATTCTGGATTCCGATCCAGGCACAGCGCATGTACTGGCGAGCAAGATGGCAGAGAAATATATAGAAGTCACACAGCAGTCGAAGCTCCAGGGGCTGAGGCAGGCGGGAGCATTCAGTGACGAACAGCTTGCAATTTACAAGGAAAAGCTGGAAACGGCCGAAAAAGAACTCTCCAGAGTGAAAAGACAGCTCGCGGCGACCGACATCGAGACTAATCCCGTGAATGCTTTGAACCTTCATATAGCTGATGCCAGAAAAACGACTTTTCAAGCTGAAGTCGAGAGGAACAGGATAGCTCTCAGGAGAATTAGAGAAAGACTCAATTCGATATTCGGGATGGTTCCTTCTACAGAACGCATAGGTTCCGATGAGACGATCGTAAATATCGAGAACCGATTGTTTGCAAGAAGCGACGAGTGGATCCTTTCGTTGATCGCTGGTGACAACGTTTCGGTGGAAGAACGGGATTTTTCCACTATCTGGGAGGAATTGCGAAGGAGGATCTCTGAGATCATCCTTGATGAGTACAGCGAGTTCTCGGCCGACCTGAGACCTCTTATAACGGAGTATTACTATCAAAGGTTCATGGTGGATTACTACTCGAGCAGGGAAAGGAAGATCAAGGGGTATATCGATCGACACAAAGAAAATATAGCCATACGGCCCCACCTTGAGAGAGAAGAAACGAGACTGAACCAGGAAGTCGAGACCAACAGGGCGATTTATCAGGCATTCATAGAGTCAAAGACTTCGGCGCAGATAACGGAAGCAGTGCAAAGTACGAATCTGGGTGTGCGTGTAAATATAATCGAACAGGCTGAAAGGTCTTTTATTCCTGTTAAACCGAACAAGCTGAAGATTATCTTGCTGGCTCTTGTCTTTGGAGGAGCTTGTGGGTTAAGCGCTATACTGATAACCGAATACGCTGACGATTCATTCAGGACGGTCGAAGAGGTTCAGAGAATAATGAAAGTGCCTGTCCTGGGGACCGTTCCCAAGACCGTCGCGCATTTTGCCTGGGAAAAGAAGAGGCGTGGGAGAATGCTGACCGCATGGATCATTGGGATATTCCTGTTTGTCTCAATAATGAGCGGAGTCCTGTACATGTACGCGAAGGCTCTGAAAAGCTCCGGAATAGGCGTCGAGCTGTCGGAGAAGAAAGACGAGGGTTAGGGGTGGAAGAGACCGAAAAACAGACAATTTATAACTTATTCGATCAGGAAAGCCCCATCGCTACCGAGATGAGAAGGCTCTATTCGAATATCAGACATATCGATGGGAAAAACCCAAAAAGAAGCTTTCTGGTGACCAGTGCGAACAGGGGTGAGGGAAAAAGCACGGTAGCATCACACCTTGCCCTTACAGTTGCACGTTTCCGGGGAAAAAAGTCGCTTATCGTCGATGCAGATCTGAGAAGGCCACGATTGCATCAGATATTCGATGTAGACAAGGAACCTGGATTGCTGGAATGCCTCGAAGGCTCGGCCGATCCTATGGATGTGATCAAAGATACTCCGATAGAGAATCTTAAAGTCATCCCGGCCGGAAAGAGAGTCAAGTCTCCTGCACATCTTTTTGAAGGAGATGTGATGAAGGATATCTTCGACAAGATCAAGTTTTACTACGATATTGTTATCGTTGACAGTGCTCCGATAATTCCGGTAAGCGATCCGATGCTTATCTCAAGCGTTGTTGATGGTGTTGTCATGGTCCTTCTTGCCGGAATGACGCCCCGAAATGTTGCATTGCGAGCTAAGAATATCCTGATGGATGCAGATGCCAGGTTGCTAGGTGTCGTTGTCAACAACCTTTCGGAAGTATTACCATATTACTATGATTACAGATATTACGGATATACGGAGGATGAAAAGGAGTAATTTAGTTGATGATCGAAGAAAGCACCTTTCCGTCAGTTCAGAGAAGACTGGAAAAGTGGATCGGGGGTTCACTGATGAGATCGATTTTAAGGCATATGCTTTGTTTGATCCTCGTGGCTGCCATATCTCCCTCGATGCTTTGTGGACAGGATTCGTTGTGTGTTCATTTCAACAGTCTTCGTAGCGGGGTTCATCTTGAACTCGCTGTTGATTATTCCATTAACGGTGTTCTTCCAATGACGGTCTGCGACTTGAGGCCAGGTGACTCCTGGAAATTACTTCTGGGAGGAAGGGGGCTTGAAAGCAGGACAGGTTATCTGGATGTTGATGATGCTGGCCATGTGTCGATCAGGGGGTCGAGGAGTTCCACTGCCTTCAGAAATCTGCTTGTGCCCGGGTGGGGAAATATAAGATCAGGTCGAAAATTGTCTGGATGGGCCGATATGGGCACATCTGTCTGCGCTGGATATTACTACCTTGTAGAAGAGCTGGAATACCAGGATATGAAAAGCAGGTTCGACGTGCTGAGCAGGGAGTTGGAAGAGGCGGGCACGTATGATGAAAGAGCCAGGATAACCGAAGCGCTCCATGCCTCTTCAAGAGCGGTCAACGTTCAAAACACACACAGGAAACGAGCATTGATCCTTGTTTCGGCCATCTACGGGGCACAGATGCTGTTGGATCCCATTCTAATGGGTAATACCCCTTCATGGAATCTTGATGCCGGAGGAACGATTCTGACGGCTGACACCTCTCCCAGAAGCCGGACCAAAGCATTCATATATTCTTCGATCTGGCCTGGAAGAGGACAGTTCTACCAGGGTAAGTCCACAAGGGGGATCACTTTTTCGGGATTATTCCTCGCTGCTGGACTTTACTCTATGGACCGGATCAACAGCTATGAAGAGTTTGCGAGTCTCTATGAGACTGAGGTCGACAGGTATAACAATGCCGTGTCACCTCTGGACAGGGATTACTTCAAAGATAGTGCCTCTAGACTCTGGGAAGACGTCGAAGAGGTGAAGAAGGAGAGGGATACCGCGCTGCTTCTCCTTGGCGGTATCTGGGGACTGAACCTGATAGACACTTTTTTCCCGCTGGACAAATATATTCCTTCCTCCACGGCATCGCTGGAAATAGATCCCGGGGGAATGGCTCTCGTAGTAAAATTCTGATCGCTGGAGGTAAAAGAGATGAAAAAGATTCTAGGTCCGGTTCTTATGATATTTATCGTGGGTTTTGTGATCTCTGGTTGTCTGGATGATATAGATGAGATCGATCTTGGTACTGGCGAACCGGCATTTCCTCAGCCCTCAGGGCTGTCATTGGATTCCGGAGACGGGTATGTCCATATCTCATGGACCGCAGTACCTGAGGCTGTGTCGTACCGTTTATACAAACAACCTGAATCGGAAGAGATGGTTCTTCTGGCCAGTGTTACAGAGACAGAATATCTCGATGAGGATATTGTGAACGGTGAGGAATACACGTATTCAGTTTCAGCAGTATCGTCAACAGGGATAGAAGGTTTTCGTTCTCGTGAGATGACTGTCATACCGTCGATCTATTCGATAATAATCGATAACGGTGCGGGAATCACAAATTCCAACGAAGTATTACTTACCCTTACAGCCCCGATTTCTACAGCCTTGATGAAGATCTCAAACCTGCCCGATCTTTCCGGTGCTTCCTGGGAGATCTACACTTCAGCAAGAATATGGAACCTGACAGACGGTGATGGCGACAAAACTGTATACGCGACATTTCAGGATGGGACTGGGACTGGATCGGGCATAGTTTCTGCGGATATGACCCTGGATTCATATGCTGCTATTTCTTCGGTAGCGTTTACTCCTGATCCGGAGCTGTTCGCGCTGGGATCTCAAGTCCATTTCTTCGTCGGAGTGGATGGGGATGAGACTGGCGGAGAAGCCTGGATAGAGCTTGAAGGATTTCCCGAGCCGATAGTTCTAAGGGATGATGGATTAGGTGGAGATGGTACAGCTGGTGATGGTTCTTATGAAAGGGTGTTCAACTTTCCCGTCAGTTTCCGTGGGACAGGACTTGGGGTAGCGGGTCAGTTTGTAGATCGCGCAGGAAACCAGTCTCTGGCTGTAGAATCAGGACAGACGGTGAGTTTTACTGATCCGCCTGAGGATGTTACTCTTCTCGATCCTATGGAAATAACAAACACTCGAATAACGCTTAATTGGAGCGAATCGACTGAAGATGATTTTAAAGCATACAGGATATACCGGAGTACGAGCCAGGGAGTAGCGGAACTGCCTGAATTCTTCATCAGAGGGCTTGATAATAGATCTCAGACAAGTTATCCAGACAGTGATCTCGATGAAAATATAACATATTATTACATAATAGTCGTAGTCAACGATCTCGACGAGGGATCAGAAAGTAACGAAATCGAAGTAACTACTCTGGACATGTTTCCGACACCTGCAATCCTCGACGAACCTTCCGCTGTTGGAAATGACAGGCTCACACTCACCTGGAGTATAAATGTAGATACAGATTTTTCTTCGTATGATATCAGGAGAGGTACTTCTCCAGGCGTAACGGAATTTTCTGAACTGGTGGTTTCAATATCAAATGTCGAAAAGACATGGCACGATGACACATCTCTCGACCTGATCGGCAATACGTATTATTACAGGATCTTTGTAGTTGATTCCGGTGGCCTGATGTCCAGGAGTAACGAGGTTTCGACTGAGTGAGGCCGGGTCCCGGGCTCTCATATTCTGCGTAATAATACCCAGCCGTACAAAATATATGGGGTAATTACCCCAGAATATCAGGGGATATACAAGCAAACATTACCGACAAAACAACTCACAGGCCTTGCAAGTCATGCATTACTTCTGCTATAATAAGCACATAGGGGTATTTGTTAAAAGCATAGTGTTGTAATAATTATTACTTAATAACAAAGGTACACTTCTTGCGATGGTAAGAGACAAATCCTCGTGGGGGATTGTATCTTTTTTGGAGGTATGGAGGAGATTTTGGTAGTCTTTCACCGATCGATAGCTGGGTCATCAAACGCAAGAGAGGGGTTCTATACCAGGAAACTCGATCCTATGCACAGTGAGATCGAGATCCTCGGTGATCTTGTCTCAGATCCTGACATCCAGACTCCAAATAAAGTAAATTCGATCAAAAGGGGCTTTGATCTTATAT
This sequence comes from Candidatus Latescibacterota bacterium, assembly GCA_019038625.1. Lineage (NCBI taxonomy): Bacteria > Pseudomonadati > Candidatus Latescibacterota > Candidatus Latescibacterota bacterium. Next base: position 9,916 of record JAHOYU010000199.1, read on the forward strand.
TCTCTGTCTTGGCGATGATCCTTGTGTCTCCGCTTCTTATGATTGCAGCAATAATTATAAAGCTGGAATCGCCGGGGCCCGTTTTCTTCGCTCAGGAAAGAATCGGTTTGAACCGGCGAAGAAGGGATCGAAGATCCAGGGCAGGTGAATGCGGGCTGAATCGCAGAGCCGACTCTGACAGACGCAAAAGCCTTCATGCTGGCAGACCGTTCAGGATTTACAAACTCCGCACTATGCGTACTGATGCTGAAGAATCGGGACCTAAGCTGGCGCAAAAGAACGATCCCAGGATCACCAGAGTGGGTAGTTTTCTCAGAAAGACGCGTATAGACGAGATCCCTCAGTTCCTCAACGTGATCAAGGGAGAGATGAGTATTGTCGGACCCAGGCCTGAAAGATCGTTCTTTATAAACCAGATCAGGCAAGAGGTCCCCGAATTTCCCTTGAGACTGCGTGTAAAGCCCGGGATTACCGGCTTGGCTCAGGTTGAAGATGGATATACACAGACCCTTGATATGATGAAGAGAAAACTGATGTTCGACCTCAAGTATATCTCTCAGTTCTCTCTTTTTCATGAGATCAGGATCCTCTTTAAAACTGTTTTTGTAGTATTTACGGGTAAAGGTGCCTGTTAAAGCCTGCTGGAACTCTCCTGAAATACATATTTTCATATCATTAGACACGTATAATCTTGACCTTGGGGGAACTGCGCATTACACTGTGCCTACGGTGATTATATGCTGAGAATACAAGGTCTTATACTGATATCGCTCCTTTACACGGCACTCATCTCGTTTGCCTGTATTTTGCCTGCATACAGGTGGGTAACGATACCTGTCGGGCTTATCATGACTGCAGTGCTTGCCTATCGGGACAGGGTCAATCACAGAGAGAAGATCGAAGTCATTCATAAACGCTTGAGCAATCTCAGGAGCGAAGGCCTGATTATCGAGGAAAGGATAAAGGAAGTAGATGATGATGTATTCTATCGAATGATACTTACTTTGCTGACCGATCTCGAAAGATCTCTTTTTAAACTTGTAGAGAAGAATATCCAGTTGCTGAGTATCAAGGAGATCGGTAGAAGCATAATCAGTTCTGTTGATGAATCCAATTTAATTGATTCTGTATTCGAATACCTTGTCCATGGTGTGGGTTATCGTGAGGTGGCTTTTATTCTCCTGCGAAAGAAAAAGCAATGCTTCCAGTCTATGGTATGCGTTGAGAACACAAACAGACTCGTTAGAAGAGTTATAAATCTTGACTACGCCGATCTTGGCGGCGCAGTTTTCAATTCGTTAGTCTCAGGAAAAGCCTTCCTTATAAAAGATGCATCGATGCACCCGATTTTCGAATCGATAGGGGACGAGATGTTTCCTGGAAGCACAATGAGTTCCTATATCTGTGTCCCATTGATGATGACTTCGGAAAGGAATAGATGCTGTCTGGACGGAAAATGCTGCCTGGATTCTATCAACGATGAAAAGTCCGATACTGCGGAAAAAAAGTTCATGACACACCCTGAATGCCTGTCATGCCCTGAAAATCCTATCCTTGGTGCCATTATCGTCACTGACGGATTCAGGGCGACCCCACTGACAAACATCGATCAGGTGACGATCGAGACGGTAGGCTCACTTGTGGCATCAAATATTGAGAACTGGCTGTTGTACCAGGAACTCAGACATGAGGAGATCTTCAGGGAGAAAGTGTTGGAGGGAGTTCAACACGGCCTGTTCGTCTGCGACATGGAAGGTATCATAACACTGGCGAACAAAAGTGCCCTTGAGCTTTGTGGAGAAGATGAGGACAGCATTTCCGGGAAAAAGATAGACAGCCTGATAAGCCACGGTAGCGGAGAGAGTGAAAGTTCCTTTGTGTTCGATATTATTGAAGAAGACAGTCCTGCACCGTTTTACGAAGCTTGCATTCGAAGATCCGATGGTAATTATATTCCAATAAGAACATATATATCCAGGCTCATGGGTGACGATGGTGAAGTCCAAGGTGTAATTACTACATTTATGGACCTGACTTATATCAGGAGAATGGAGGAGCAGATCAAGCACCTCGACAAGCTCGCCATGCTTGGAAGATTCACTTCTGCCATTGCTCATGAGATCAGAAACCCACTCACAGGGATAGCAGCGGGAATACAGTATATGGACAGGAAGGGTGGACTCTCCGAGGAACAAAAGGAGAACATAACCTTTATTCTACACGAAGTAGAAAGGCTCAACAGGATCATCACGGATCTATTCAAGGTAGCGAAACCCAGAGACCTCCTCTATCAGGATGTTGATATCAATGCTTTGATCGAACGAAGTTATAAAAGCGTATCCGAAATCTTCTTCAGCAAGAAAATCGAACTAAAAAAAGATGTCGACGATACTTTGACAAATATCGAAGTCGACCCGGACCAGTTGACACAAGTTTTAATCAACTTGCTGAAAAATGCAGCTGAAGCTGTTCCGGAGAATGGGAGTGTTATAATAAGGACGAGAGCTTATAATGGCTATATTCCGGATGTGATTTCAGAGAAAGGAAACTCTCTGATCTGTTTCGATGTTATTGACGATGGACCTGGGATAGATAGTAGTGACATTGAAAAGATATTTGAACCGTTCTACTCGAAGAAAGTCGGAGGGACAGGCCTTGGCCTGTTTGTCTCACACAGTATAATACAGCATCATCAAGGCAGGCTGAGTGTGGTGTCAAAGCTGGATAAAGGGACGACGTTTACAATTTGTCTGCCCAGAAACCGGCCTGTAAAGGGAGGAAAAGTTGAAACCGGTAATACTTCTGGTAGATGACGAAGACACGATAAGGATGTTTCTAGAGAAAACTATCAAGGATGAAGGGTATGAAGCTCTTACTGCGGCAAATGGAGAGCAGGCACTTGAACTGACGAGAAGCGAACTCCCGGACCTTATCCTTTTGGATCTCAAACTTCCGGACATGAACGGTATCGAAGTCCTGCAGAAGATCAAGGAAGATCTCCCTGAGGCCTGTGTGATTATGCTCACGGCATTCGGAGACATCGAGACTGCTGTTTCTGCGATAAAGAAAGGGGCTTTCGATTTTGTAAGCAAGCCTGTTAATCTTGAGCAGCTGCTGCTTGCGATAGAAAAAGGTCTGAATTCACAGAAACTGAGTAGAGAGTTGTTCCAGCTGAGACGCAGGGTCAAGATCGATTTCGACAACAAGTATATTCCCGGGGAAAGCCCGAAGATGAAAGAGATCTACGATATTGTAAAGACTGTGGCTAAAAGCGATACGACAACTGTGCTTATACAGGGGGAAAGTGGTACTGGCAAGGAAATGATAGCTAACATGATTCACAAATACAGTCCTCGCCATGACAAACCTTTTCTGGATATTAATTGTGCGTCTCTACCCGAGGAACTGCTTGAAAGTGAATTGTTCGGCCATGAGAAAGGTGCATTCACTGATGCAAAGAATCAGAAGGTGGGACTTCTCGAGCTAGCCAACAAAGGAACCCTCTTTCTGGACGAGATTGGAGAAATGAGCCTTACGATACAGGTCAAACTGCTCAGAGTCCTTGAAAAAATGTCTTTCAGGAAGGTGGGAGGGACCAAGGACATCCATGTGAGCGTGAGAATAATTTCGGCGACCAACCGTGATCTTGAAGCCGAAGTAGCCAGCCGAAATTTCAGAGAGGATCTTTATTACAGGCTCAAAGTCATTCCAATCAATATACCACCACTGAGAGAAAGAAAAGAAGAGGTCTTCATCCTACTCAAACATTTTATCAGCATATATAACAAACAGTTCAACAAGGATTTCAGGGATATCGACGATGACGCGTATGAGGCCTTAATGGCGTACCCCTGGCCAGGCAATATACGCGAACTTAAAAATGTCATTGAACGTATAGTACTGCTTGAGGAAGATAATATACTCAAGCTGGAACACCTGCCAGAAAGTATCAAGATCGATGGATCGGAAGGCACAAGAAGATCGATTGCAGACAAAATAGAGCTTCTGCTAAGCAGACCCTTTGGTGAAGAGGGAATACCGTTCGAAGAGATTATCAGAAGCGTGGAAAAAAAGCTTATAGACAAGGCCATGCATGAATCGAATAATAACCAGAGTAAGGCATCAAGGATACTTCGATTGAACAGAGATAAACTCAGATACAGGCTAAAGAATTTTGAGCAGAACATGGAGGAATAATTTACCAATGCGGTATAGCCTGATAAAATTACTTGGTGTGGCACTGATGTCAGTCCT